>JAJPIU010000035.1 GCA_021324535.1 Pseudomonadota bacterium | reverse complement strand
TGCTAAACGACCAGCCCAAGATACGCGAGGGGCTGAGCAATTACCTCACGTTGGGCTATGTCGCCGCCGCGACCAATCCTGAGTCTGTCTCCATCACCCAGGAGTACAGCGCCGACGACTTCGCCATCGCGCAATTCGCTCAGGCGCTTGGTCAGACGAGCGTCGTCCAGATCTACATGCAGCGGGCCGCCAACTGGCGCCATATCATGAACAACGCAAGCGGCTATGTTCAGCCGCGTGACGCCTCAGGCGCCTGGATGAGCGGCTTCAGCCCGGCGGGCCAGTCTGGCTTTGCCGAGGGCGACTCGGCGCAGTACACCTGGATGGCGCCGTTTGATTGGGGGGCGCTGGTCTCCGATCTCGGCGGCGCCGCCAAAATGACCGCCCGGCTCGATAGCTTCTTCACCGAACTCAACTCCGACCCGACGACGATGTACGCCTTCATGGGCAATGAGCCGAGCTTCGAGGTTCCCTGGGAATACGACTTCACGCGCACACCATCAGACACACAAGAGGTAGTACGGCGCATTCAGCTTGGCCTCTTCGCCGATACGCCTGGCGGATTGCCGGGCAACGACGATGGCGGCGCGCTCTCGTCGTGGTATATCTTCTCCACGCTGGGCCTCTATCCTGAAATCGCTGGCGTTGGCGGGTTCGTGGTCGGCTCGCCGCTCTTCTCCTCGGCCATCGTGTCGCTAGCCAATGGGAAAACGCTCACCATCAACGCGCCAGCCGCTGCTCCTGGCGCGCCCTACGTGCAGGCGCTGGCGTTGAATGGGCGCGCGACATCGAGCCTCTGGCAAACCTGGGCGGCTATAAAAAATGGGGCGACCTATACCTATACACTTGGCGCATCCACCAGCGCATGGGGAACCGCGCCGCTCGACGCGCCACCGCTCTTCCTGCCGCCAGGCGTCCCCAAACTGTGACAAGCCCTCGGCTGGTATGAGAGTCACGAGGGCTGGCGCCCCGCTTGCGTATGGATGGCGTGAACAGATCGGCAGACGTTTCCGTTTGCCTGATTCAACGTTCTCCACCCAGCCACTCAGCGTGAAAAGGAGCGTTCCCCATGAACATCATCGGGCATCTTATCGGCAGCTTGTTCCGCGCGTTCTTTCGCATCGTCTTTACCGTTATCATCATGGCCATCATCGGAGGCGGGATCACGCTTGGCGTCGCCTACGTGGTGGCAGGACAACACTGGCCGCCCACAATCTTGACCGACGTCGCGGCGGCGGTCATTGGCATATTGGCAGCTTATGCAGGCGGAATGACTGTGCTCGTACAGGAGGCAGTGCGTGGCGTGAAAGCCGCCGAGACGGACATCTCCAAAGCGGTCTGATCTCACGTATCGGGCTTGACGCCGCCCGCGTTCCGCCGTATACTCGCTTCGCGGAGCATGATAGCTGCGACAGATGTACGTGGCTGTCATGCGCCAGAACATAACAGGACAACAGGAGGCGAGGGGGAAGATGGAGACCTACACCATCGCGGTGTTGGCGGGCGACGGCATTGGGCCGGAGGTGACGACCGAGGCGGCGCGGGTACTCGAGGCGGCGGTGAAGCAGGCCGGGCGCACAGTGGCGCTTCGTGAAGCGCTGGTGGGCCAGGCGGCCATCGAGCGCGAGGGCGCGGCAATCTCTGAGGAGACGATGGCGCTCTGCCAGCGCAGCGACGCCGTGCTGTTTGGCGCGGTTGGTGGCGCGGGGGTAGGCAATCCTAACTCGAAGCAGCAACCGGAGCAGGCGCTCTTTCGCCTGCGCAAAGACCTGGAACTCTTCGCCAATTTGCGACCTGTGCGACCCTATCCCGCGTTGGTGGGCGCCTCCACGCTCAAACGCTCGGTGCTGAGCGGCGTTGACCTGGTGGTGGTACGCGAACTCACCGGCGGCCTCTACTATGGCAAGCCAAGCGAGATTCGCGATGGTGTCGACGGCAAGGGCGCCTCGGCGGTTGACACGATGGCCTACACCGAGGAAGAGATCGAGCGCATTGTGCGCTACGCCTACACGCTGGCGCAAGGCCGTCGCAAGCGGCTGACCTCGGTAGACAAGGCGAATGTACTCAGTTGCTCACGGCTCTGGCGGCGTGTGGTGGATCGCGTCAGCGCCGACTATCCCGACGTGGAGACGCGCCACCTGCTGGTGGACTCCTGCGCGATGGCGCTGATCCGCTCCCCGCGCGACTTCGATGTGATCGTCACGGAAAATATGTTTGGCGACATCCTGACCGATGAGGCTTCGATGCTCACTGGCTCGATGGGCATGCTACCCTCTGCCAGTCTGGGCCTGCGCAAGACAGCGCACGGCCATCAGTTTGGGCTGTATGAGCCAATTCATGGGACGGCGCCCGACATCACCGGCCAGGGCAAGGCGAACCCGCTGGCGGCGATTCTGAGCGCGGCGCTGCTGCTGCGCTACTCATTGGGGTTGCAGCGTGCGGCGGGCGCTGTGGAGCGCGCGGTGCGCCAGGTGATCGCCCAGGGCTACCGCACGCCAGACATCGCCCGCCCCGGCGAGCAGGTCGTCAGCACACGCGAGATGGGCGCGGCAGTGTTGGGGGCGTTGACGGCAAGCAAAAAGGAATGAGATGATCGATCACGACAATCTCGAAGAGTTCCGTGACGCGCAGAGGTATGATTTCGTAGATGCAGGCTATACCGATGATCGCCCGCTCGTCGAGCAATGGGCGCGTGAGCTTGGCGATCCACTGCTGGATGTCGCCTGTGGAACGGGACGTATGGCAATCCCTTTGGCGCAGCAGGGCTATCAGGTCACTGGCGTGGATATAACGCCGGAGATGATCGAGCGGGCGCGCCAAAAGGCGGAGCAGGCAGGCGTCTCCATCGAGTTACCTGTATCAGTGGCTCGATCTAAGCGATCAGCATGTGGTGAAAGAGGAGACTTACCGCACTGCGCTCCGTTACACCTTCCCGCAAGAGCTTGAAGGGTTGCTCCACTACAACGGCTGGCAGGCGCACGCACGTTACGGAAGCTGGCAGCAAGAACCATTGAGGCGGAATCGCGCGAAATGATCTATGTATGCCAGCCCCACAATTAAACAATGTCAGTGAGGAGTCCGCGTAGGCGGACTTCGTGGCCGAAGCGTAGCGCAGGCCCTTAGGCGCGGTTTCAGTTTCAACCGCCCGCCTGCCCTCGCCAGCCATGAGATCACAATCTGATGGCGTCTGCTGCGGCGCGGGCGATGGCTTCGGCCTGAGCCACCGACGCGCCGAGCGCCGTCACATGCCCTAGCTTGCGTCCCACGCGCGTGGCCAGCTTGCCGTAGATGTGTACATGCGCGCCTGGGACGGCCAACGCCTCGGCCAGCCCTTTGGCGATGGCCGGGCCGCTGCGCGTTCCCAGGATATTCACCATCACGGCGGCAGGCGCGACCAGCTCAGCGCTGCCCAGCGGCAGGCCCAACACGGCCCGCAGGTGATTCTCAAACTGGGAGGTCACACAGCCCTCGATGGTGTAGTGCCCTGAATTGTGGGGGCGCGGCGCGATCTCATTGTAGAGAATGCCGCCCTCGTCAGCGTCGCCTGGTGTCTCGAACAACTCGACGCCAAAGACGCCCACGCCGTCAATCTCTTCGACGGCGCGCCGGGCGATCTCGGTTGCGCGGTCGGCCAGCGCGGGCGCAATCTCGGCGGGCGCGCGCACGACATGGCAGATGTGGTTGCGCTGGATCGTCTCGACGACAGGATAGACGACGCACGCGCCGTCGCGTCCGCGTGTCACCATCACCGCAAGCTCGCGTGTGAAGGGAACCCACGCCTCGGCGTAGAGCGCGCGTTCCGGCCAGCCCAACCGCTCAAACGCTGGGGCGACATCATCTGGCCCGCGCAAGGTGGCGTTGCCATAGCCATCGTAGCTGTTGCGCCGCGCCTTCAATACAAGTGGCCAGCCCCACTCCTGCGCTGCCCGCGCCATATCTTCCGGCGTGCTGATCTCCGCGTAGCGGGGAACGGGAATGCCCGCCGCCTGCATGTTGCGCTTCTGCGCCAGCTTATCCTGCGTCTGCGCCAGCGTTCGCGCGGTTGGGTAGACGGTGAAGCCGTTGTTCGCCAGCCATTCCAGCGCCTCCACCTCGACAAACTCGTTTTCAAGTGTGACAACCTGCGTGCCCTGGGCAAACTCCGCCAGCCGGTCGTAGTCAAGCCAGCCGCCCACCACCTCGCGCGCGGCGATACGACCCGCAGGGCTACCCGCTTCGTGTTCGAGGATGCTCACCTCGATGCCCAGTTGCGAGGCGGCCTCCGCCGTCATGCGGGCAAGCTGGCCACCGCCAAGAATGCCTACCAGCGCGGGATACGCCAGCCCATTGTATCGCATTGCCTGATTTTCAGTGCCCATAGTCTGCGCTATCTCTCCAATACGATTTGCATACGCCCATCATCCGGCGACGACGCGCGGTTCTCGTCCCACCACGCGCAGGCCAGCCGCGTAGTAAAGCCACACTCAGCCGCCAGCGCGCTGAACTCTTTGGGAGTATACAGCCGCCACTCAAAGTGGCCGCTGCCCAAGCCGGCGCCCTGGGCATCACAATAAGTTAGCTCCGAATGCCAGCGATCCCCCTTCGCCGGGCCATCAGCGATGCGATCAGCCAGGCGCTCAGCGCCAACCCCACACCAAACAGCGCGAGCGCCGCGAACGAACTGAGCGCCAACACGCCGCCAATCATTGATAGCGGCCTGGCGCGCCGCCTATATGTGTCAGGGTTGTCAGTCGCCCTCCGTTGAGCCGGACGATGAAGAAGCTGACGAGGTTGATGAGGTTGATGATGTGGGCGAGGCAGATGCGCCATTCGCCGTGGCGCCTGCCGATGGCGTTTGGGCGGCGGGTGGCATAGCGCCAGGAGACTGCTGTGGACGCTGCTGTTGCTGCGCATAGTAGGCCGGGGGCGGCGGATAGACGCCAGGGGTCGGCGAATACGCCTGATAGGGGCTGGGCGCGCCGGGCATGGGATAGTTCGGATAGTAGCCCACTGGAGGCATTGGTGCGGCATAGCCAGCCAGCGTAGGCATGGCATTCGGCGCTCGCGCGCTCAGACGGTCTATCGGCGCAGTAGAGGCGCCAAGCGCTCCGGCGGCGGCGCACAGGCCCAGACAGACCAGCGCGCCAAGCACATCAATGATGAGCAGCGTAAAGAAGCCGAGCGGAAAGAAGTTCGCGTTATATTGGGCGCCACTTGAAGCCAGGGTAATGGCGCCAGAGGTCAGCGCATCAATCAAATTATGAGGATCGATGGCCGCAGCCCCCATCGAGAAGATAATCCAGATCAACGAACTGACCCACCAGACCGAGAGGCCCGCGCTTGCGCCGCCTTTGCGCGCGCCAATCGCGATGGCGGACAGTCGTCCGGCAAACCAGGCGAAGACCAACGTCACGCATCCCAACAGGATCGCCGAGAGCACTGTCGAAAGGATGAGCGTGCCCATGTTGGCGATGCGCAAAATACCGTCAGTTTTGTTGACGTAGTAGCTCTCCACGGTCGCTGCCGCGCCATTGAGCGCGGCAGCGGAGATCAACACCTGAAGGATGGAAAAGACGCCGCTGATCACGCCAACGATTCGCCCATAATAGCCGGGCGCTGTTTTTTCGTCCATGTGAATTACCTCTCACACGCATGTCTGGAAGAATAGAGACAAAAGCGGGCGCCAGGTTCACCCAAAGCAGGGCAGATGGCGCTTCCGCCTGGGACATGACCTGAACATGATTGAGTTGCGCACTCGCATTGTACATCTGAGGCAGGAGGTTGCGCCAGAGGGAGGTTGCTGAGGCGACGCAACCACAAACAAAGCAGACAAAAAGGCGCCCGCTTGAAATATGTGTTCTAAGTGGGGTATACTACGTTGGCGCTCTACGCGCAGGAGGTTTCTGTGGTCAATCGCGAGTTTACCGTCGCCTCGGCATATACCTACAACCGCGCCGGGCCGATACGGTGGATTATCTCCCATGTTCTGCGCTACAAAGTATACCTGCTTATCTTCGCCGTCGGAACTATTCTGGCCCAGGTATTAACCGCTGTTGTGCCCGTGCTGACGGGCAATGCCTTCAGCATAGTGCTTAGCCCACATCCCAGCGCAAGCGCGTTGATTACTATCACACTGGAGATTGTCGGGATCGTCGCGGCGCTGTTTGTCGTCGCCCCGGCTGGCGTGTTTGGCAGCGAGATTCTTGCACAGCGGCTCGAACGCGACGCCCGCGACGAGTTGTACCTCAGCCTGCTAGCCAAAAGCCAGACGTATCACAATCAGCAGCGCGTCGGCGACATCATGGCGCGGGCGACAAACGATGTGCGCCAGCTCAACCCGATGATCAATCCCGGCGTCAGTCTGATCCTCGACTCAATGAGCAGCCTGTTCATTCCGATCATCTTCATCGGCTTCATCAACCCACAATTGTTGCTGGCGCCGCTGCTCTTCACCGTCGGCTTCTTCTTCGCCGTCTGGCGCTACACCCGCCAGTTGACGCCCGTCACTGCCAATATGCGCGCGCAGTTTGGCGAGATGAACGCCGAACTCGAAGAGACGATCACCGGCATCGAGGTGGTGAAGTCTACCGCGCAGGAGCAACAGGAAGAGGGCAAGTTCGCGCGCAACGCCAGCAAGTATCGCGACTTCTTTGTGAAGAACGGCGCGATCCAGGCGCGCTACATTCCGCCGCTGCTGATCGCCATCGCCTTCGTGATCGCCTTCCTGCATGGCGTATTCTTGATTGCGCAGCATCAGTTATCCATTGGTGGGCTGATCGCCTACATGGGGCTGATGACGCTGCTACGCTATCCCAGCTTCATCTCGATCTTCACCTTCTCGCTCGTGCAGCTTGGCGTCGCGGGGGCCAACCGCATCCTCAACGTGATGCGCCAGGAAACCGAGCTAGACGAGAACGCCAACGGCTACGACGAACCAATGCGTGGCGAGATCGCCTTCGAGGATGTGAGCTTTAGCTACAAGGGCATTCCAAACATCGCCGAGGGCGACGAGCCGGACAACACACCAACCAGCCAACTGGGGCAATCGGAGCCAACGTTCGCGCTTGCCGACATCACCCTACGCATCCCCGCCGGGCAGACGGTAGCCATCGTCGGGCAGACCGGCGCGGGCAAGACGACGCTCACCCGCCTGGTCAACCGCACCTACGACGCCACCAGCGGGCGTGTGCTGATAGATGGCGTTGACGTGCGCGATTGGAGCCTGGACGGCCTGCGCAGCCAGATCGGCGCTATCGAGCAGGACATCTTCCTCTTCTCGCGCACCATCGCCGAGAATATCGCCTTTGGCGTGGGGGCGCCATTGGGCGATTCAAGCGAACCCGCCGTCTCGCGCGAGGCAATCGAGCAGGCGGCAAAGCAGGCGCAGGCACACGACTTCATCATGAGCTTCGCCAATGGCTACGATACCGTGGTGGGCGAGCGCGGCGTGACGCTCTCCGGCGGGCAGCGCCAACGACTGGCCATCGCCCGCGCGCTGCTCACCAACCCGCGCATCCTGATCCTCGACGACGCTACCAGCGCGATTGACAGCGCCACCGAGGACGAGATTCAGCGCGCGTTGCATGAGGTGATGGAGGGGCGCACGACGCTCCTGATCACCAATCGCCTCTCGCAGATACGCCGCGCCGACCAGGTGGTGTTGCTACGCCAGGGCCGCATGGTGGCAGTCGGCTCACACGACGAGCTAATGGCGAGCAGCGATCTCTATCGTCGCATCTTTATCCGCTACGATGGCGACGAAAAGAACAGTAAGCTGATGCAGGCTGTCGCCGAAGCGATGACATCAGCCAACGATCAGGCCGATGAAAGGGATCATCAGACAGTAGCGGCGTGCGGATAACTCGTAGGCATATCTCCCCTTCCCATAGATGGGAAGGGGCCGGGGGTTAGGTAACTCGTATGGGCTTTATCATGGACGGCCTCGACGCCGAAGCGTATGACCGCACCTATAGCGACGCCGGTTTAGTCAAGCGCATCCTTGGCTACTTCCGTCCAGTGCGTGGGGCGATGGCGCTTGTCGCTGTGACAGTGCTGGCCGGTTCGCTGATGGATACCGCGCTGCCACTGTTGATTTCGCGCGGGATCGATACCCTGAGCCATTCCTTCACCCTCAATGCTGCGGCAATCTTGGTGGTGGGTATCCTACTCTCAGGCGCGCTCTCGTGGGGCTTCAACTTCGCGCGCCAGCTCTATAGCGCCAAAGCTGTTGGCAATGTCGTGTTGAAGTTGCGCGAAGACGCCTTTGCCGCAGTGCTGGCGCGCGATATGTCGTTCTACGACGAGTTTCCATCCGGCAAGATCGTCAGCCGTGTCACCTCCGATACCGAAGACTTCGCCACCGTTGTCACGCTGACCTTGAACCTGGTGAGCCAGTTCTTGCTGGTCGCGCTGATCGTCGTCGCGTTGTTCATCATTGACCCAGGGCTGACGCTGCTGGCGCTGCTCATTGCGCCAGTGATCGTGATCGTGGCGCTGGCCTTCCGGCGCATCGCCCGCACGACGACCCAGCGTGCGCGGCGTGCGCTGGCGAGCGTCAACTCCCTGGTGCAGGAATCCATGAGCGGCATCTCGGTCGCCAAGAGCTTCCGCCAGGAGCGCAGCATCTACGGCGAGTTCTGCCAGGTCAACCAGCGCTCCTACGCCGTTAATCTGCGCCAGGGGCTTGTCTTCAGCGGCATCTTCCCGCTGCTCAACACCATCGCCGGGCTGGGTACCGCGCTGATCATCTACTTTGGCGGTCTGCGGGTGCTGGGGCACACCGCCTCGCCAGGGTCGTGGTATCTCTTTGTGCAGGCCATCAGCATCTTCTGGTTTCCGCTCACCAGCATCGCCTCGTTCTGGAGCCAGTTCCAACAGGGCCTCGGCTCGGCGGAGCGCGTCTTCGCGCTGATTGACGCCACCCCGCGTGTGCAACAGACCGGCGAAGTCATGCCGCCACGGCTGGCCGGGCGCATTACCTTCGACCGCGTGGACTTTGGCTACAACGAGCGTGAGCCGGTGCTGCAAGACTTCAGCCTGACGATTCCCGCCGGGCAGACGGTGGCGCTGGTGGGGCATACCGGCGCTGGCAAGTCTACGCTGGGCAAGCTGATTGCCCGTTTCTATGAGTTCCAGCAAGGGCGGCTGCTCATTGACGACTACGACATCCGCAGCTTCGATCTGCCAGCGTATCGTCGCCAGTTGGGCATCGTGCCACAGGCGCCCTTCCTCTTCGCGGGAACAGTGGTCGAGACGATACGCTACGCCCGCCCTGACGCAACCGATGAAGAAGTAGAAGCGGCGGCGCGTCGCATCGGCGGGGGCGATTGGATCGAGGCGCTGCCTCAGGGCTTGCAGACACAGATTGGCGAGATGGGGCGCGGCCTCTCGCTAGGGCAGCGACAGCTTGTCGCGCTGGCCAGGTTACTCCTGCAAGACCCGTCCATCCTGATTCTCGATGAGGCGACCGCCAGCGTTGATCCGCTGACCGAGGCGCAGATTCAGGAGGGACTTGATGAGGCGCTGGCAGGCCGTACCGCCATCGTGATCGCCCATCGCCTCTCCACGGTGAAACGCGCGGATCGCATCCTTGTGCTGGATCACGGGCGCATCGTGGAGGAGGGGACGCATAACGAGTTGTTGGCGCGCGGCGGCGACTACGCCCGGCTGTATAACACCTACTTCCGCCATCAGTCAGCCGATTACGTCCCAGGCGGCGGCTTTGTCGCGGTGGCCGAAGGGCCGCTCGCGCTGGCGGGAGCAGAAGTCTAGCCAGCGCGCTGCATCCTACCTACTATTGATTGATAATTGACCTGGCTGCCGCCCTGCGAAGCGTTGGTGGAACGTCGCAGGGCGGCATCGTTGCGGCGACGGAACGAGCAATAGTACATTTGACCCAGCCCAACCGGAAGCGTTTGACCGCTTTTGGCGGGCGATGTGAGAACAGGTCATACAATGAGTCGTCGCGCGCAGTATGGCGGGTCATGTGGATCATTGCGCTAATTACTACCTGACTTCTCAGATTGGAGGCGAGAATGGCTATCTTATCCGTTGAACAGGCGGTCAGCGTCAAGCTGCCTACGGCGTTGCTTGAGCATGCCGCCAATCAGCAGGCGATCTTCGTTCCGAGTGGAACGATTCGTGAGGTGATTGACGCGCTGGAAGAACGTTTCCCTGGCATGCGTTTTCACCTTTGCCTGGAGGTCGGTGAATTGCGCCCGTTCGTCAACATCTTTCTCAACGGCGTCAACATCCGCTATTTGCAGGGACTCGATACACCGGCGCCCGCTGGGGCGTCGCTGCTGATCGTGCCGTCGGTGGCTGGCGGGTGATTGCCAGACAATAGGACCAGCACATAGCCTCGATTGAGGAAGGCTTGCGTCAGGGCATGTAGACTGGTTTCTTTCTTCGCCCGCCTACACAGGCGGGAGCGCGCATACCCCTCTTGTAACGTTTTGTAGTTCTGAAAACCACACCTGGAGGAAAAAGACATGGCGTATCCCCTTGACCTGGCTCCCTCATCCGTCGTGCTGATGGTTGGCACGAAGCGCGGCTTGTTTTTGCTCACGTCCGCCGACCGTGAACACTGGACAATCACCCCTACAGCCCTTGAAGGCGGGCGAGTCTACTACGCCATGCTCGATCAGCGCAACGGGCGGCGCATGTTCGCGGCAGACAACGGCGACTTCTTTGGCTCGTTTATCCGCTATAGCGACGACTTCGGCCAGACGTGGACTCAAGCCAGGCAAGGCATCGCTTTCCCCGAAGGGAGTGGATTGAGCCTTGCCAACATCTGGATGATTGAGCCGGGGCGCGCCCATGAGCCGCAAACGCTCTACGCGGGCGTTGATCCGGCCAGCCTGTGGGTGAGTGAGGATGGCGGCGAGACATGGAGCATGAACGAGGGTCTGGCGAATCATCCCACGCGCGCTGACTGGAATCCAGGCGCAGGCGGCCTCTGCCTGCACTCCATCGTGGTTGATCCCTCACGCCCGGAGCGGATGTGGATCGGCATCTCGGCAGTGGGATGCCTGCGCACCGACGATGGCGGCAGGACATGGAAGTTCGCCAACAAGAATACGCGCGCCAGCTTCCTGCCCGATCCCTACCCGGAGTTTGGCCAGTGCATCCACCGGCTGGTGCAGCGCCCCGACCAGCCCGATTCCCTCTATCAGCAAAACCACTGCGGAATCTATAAGAGCGAGAACGGCGGCGACGATTGGACTGACATCCAGAACAACCTGCCCTCGGAGTTTGGCTTCCCGATGGCGCTCGATCCACACCATCCCGATACGGTCTATACGGTGGTCGAAGGCATGTACCGGCATAACGTCACCGAACAGTTCTGCGTGTATCGCACTGAGAACGCCGGAGCCGAGTGGACACCGTTGACGGTGGGCATGCCTGCTGGGCCGGAGGTGCGCCTGGGCGTCCTGCGGCACGGGCTTTGTACGGATAGCCTCGATCCCTGCGGCGTCTATGTCGGCACGAATACCGGCCAACTCTTCGCCAGCGCCGACCGTGGCGACTCCTGGAAGCTGATCGCCGAGTATCTGCCACCGATCTACTCGGTCACTGCGGCTGTGCTAGCCTGAGGTTTCCCCACACAATATGGCCCACCACTTGCATGTGAAGCAGACCGTGTTCGTCGGCGTAGGGAGTCATAACTTCGCGCAGGGCGCTGTCAAAGGCGGCAGCGTCCGCTGGCGACATTGCCGAACGCGCCAGGCTGCTCATGGAATGTTGCGCCTCGATGTTGTCGTCTATTGCCTGGGCGAACTCCACGGGGCGCGTTTCCATCTCGCCGACCTGCTCGAAGAGGCCGCGCTCGGTCAAGAGCTTGACCAGATCGTAGTCCTGGTAGTCATGCGCCACGGAATAGCGTTCAATCAGCGCATTGCGTTCCGCCGCCCAGGGCAGGTTGATCGCGTTGCGACCGAGGATGGCGAGCACGCCATGCGGCGTGAGCGCGGCGGCCATACGTGGCAGGGCAGTCTCCCACGCGAACCAGTGGAGGCTCTCGCCTGCTGTGAGAAGCGCATAGGGCGGATCAAGCGGCGCCGTCTCGATGGGGCCTTCGATATAATGGAGATGCGGGTGATCGCCGTTGGGCAGCGTGCGCGACAGCGCCAACATTGCCGCCGATTGATCGAGCGCGTCCACACGTTCCACGGCTGAACGCATGACAAGCCGCCGCGCAATGGAGCCATCGCCTGCGCCGACATCCAGCACGGCGCGTGGGCTGTCGCCAGTCTGAACGAGCAGCGCATCGAGCGTATCAAAGACTTCTTCAGGGTAGGGAACTCGCTGCGGGTACGCCGCCACAACGCCCTGATCTTGAAAACGGGCGGCGTTCTCGGTGGAAAGGTGTGGTGGTCTGGGGGTCAGCATATGTGCTTACTTTCTCGTTCGACTGGCGCCTTGCTTTGGCGACACGCTCTATTTGACGTATACTAAAGTCATGATACCAAAAACTCAGTTCATACATAGAGGCAATCATATTCGAGTGAGCGCCAGACGAGAGCGACGCGCGAAGGGAAGGCGGCGGAGCAGGCGTGGTGGCGCGTGGAGTGGGTACGGATGAACAGGAGCCAAGACCCCTATAGAGCCGAGAGAGTCGAGGCGGAACGCCAGATCGCGGCTTTGCGTGAAGAGGTTGACCGCTTGCAGCGGCGCAATCGCCAGATGGAGGATCAGTCGCGCGCATTCCTCATGGCAATCGAGCATGTCGCCAATACACTCAGCAATGAGCCAGACCTGCGTGCGGCGCTCAGGCGCATCGCGTTGGTGGCCGTGCGGCTGACAGGCGCCGTGAAAAGCGTGGCGTATCTGGCCGACTCGTCTGGCGGACTGACCGTTGAAGCCATTGAGACCTCGCAGGCAGCCGAGAGCGGCCTGTTACGCCCAATCACACCGACAGGAACGTTAGCGTCAACAGCGCCAGAGCAGCAGGCGGAGGACGATCACAACCAGACGCACATCGCGCCGGGTCAGGGCATCGCCGGGCATGTGGCGATGACCGGCGAGTTGATCCTCAGCCCTGACGCTGGCTCAGATGGTCGCATACCTGCCCCTGCGCTGGCTGTGGAAAGCCAGACGCTCGGCATGACTCCGGGAAGCCTGTTGGTCTTGCCCGTTGTTTACCGGGGATCGGTGACGGGCGCGCTTGAAGTGGTGAAAGATGTCGGCGCGCCCAGCTTTGACGTGCGCAGCCTTGACATTATGCACACCCTTGCCGCAGAGGCGGCTGTCGCCATCGCCAACGCGCAGCTTTCCGAGCGAATCGGCGCCGAGCGCGACCGCATCATCCAGGCGCAGAAGGGCGAACGCAGCCTGATAGCGCGCGACTTGCACGATGGCCCAATGCAACGGCTGGCGGATGTGGTCACAACGCTTTCCCTTGCCGAGACACTGTTGCAGCAGGATCCGGAGAAGGCGCAGCAGGAGCTACAAATCGCCCGTGGTTACGCCGAACGCGCGTCGCAGGAGCTACGCGACATCCTTTTTGATCTACGTCCACGAGTGCTCGAGACCGAAAAAGGCGACCTTGTGGCTGCGCTACGCTCCTTCCTCACGCGCTTCACCGCCAGGCGCTCACCGCAGACGCCACACATCCGCTTTGAAGCCACCTATCCTGAGCGTCTCGATCCCAATACCGAACTCACGGTGTTTGTCATCGTGCGTGAGGCAGTCTATAACGCGCTGAAACATGCACAGGCAAAGACGTGTGTCATCGAACTGCGCGAGAGCGAGACGGCGCTCACAGCCACCGTGCGCGACGACGGCAAGGGCTTCGACATGCGCCAGGTGATGCAGGAGTATCCCACACGCGACCGATGGGGGCTGCTGAGCATGCACGACCGCGCAACACTGATCGGCGGCGCGCTCTCGATCTGGTCGCAACCAGGGAAAGGGACGCTCGTCACGCTTGAGGTTCCACGGACGCCAGGCGACGCCGCCCGTTGACCAACGCAACAGACCTATGTTATTCTCAAAAAGAGAGCGTATTATGACTGCCTGTGAGCATAACACAGGATACCTACAGACAACACCTTGCAATCATCCGGCGATTACGCCACGCCATTCATCCCCGTATATCGGGAAAGAACGATCATCACAGGAGCTACTCAGTGCCAAAGATCACCTTCGTCAACGAGAACCGTGAGGTCACGGTTGAGCCGGGAGCGAACCTCCGCTATGCCGCGCTCGAAAACGATATTCCGCTCTATTGCATGTGGCTTGGCCTCTCCAAGTTCGCCAACTGCCACGGCAACGGCCTCTGCTGGACGGATCGCGTGCGTGTCGAGCCGACAAGCGCCGTCACGAAACGCACCATCCTCGAAGACGCCATGAACCAATTCGGCACCTTCCCAAAAAATCGTAGCAAGCAAACGCGGCTTGCCTGCCAGGTGCAGGTGTGGGAAGATTGTCGGGTCTACACAGGCGCCAAGCCGCGACAACGCCGGTAGGCGGCACACTGTTCACAGAGTGATTTGAGAGGAATCATCCATGCGCTTGGATCGCATCTATAGTGAGGGCGAGGCGCTCAATGCGCTACGCCGCTTGAAGTTTATTGTGCGCGACGACGCCAATAACAATCCTGAACTCTACGAGGTGGAGCATCCGCAGCTTGGCGGCGTGCGTACGTTCACCGTCGAGCAGCTTTGCTCCTTCGCGGAGGGAGCCGCCTGCCTGGAAACACTCTTTCGTGGCGAGCCGGTGACGATGCCGTAGGTCACCACTGGCGGGCATGTGGGACGGCGGGCGGTTAAAACCGCGCCTACGGGCGTTCCGCCACGAAGTCCGCCCAGGGAGCGGACGACGCCGACTCGGCTTGCATGCAGCGAAACAAACAAGTACCGCCGCGCGCCAGGGCGACGTGTCTGCGGCGCCTACAAACTCCATCAAAAAAAGGGGAAGAGGTTGAACCTCTTCCCCTGGCTTATCAGCCACTTCTCAACTATGCCGCTTTGGCGATCTGCTTTCTATGCGTACATTTTGGGCAATTATAAGCTCCAGCGCCACACTTTGGACATATCACCCATGTACACTCCTCGCACCTTTTGTGGTAGCGAGCGAATATTCGCGTGAACCGACCGAAATCCCATTTGCAGCGCCAACAGCCTGACTTATGGTTTGGATCATCAAACCCTACAAAGAGACGAGGGCGGTTTAAGTAACGAACATTGTCATGAAGGGACATATTCTTCTCCATACAATAATATTTAACACAACAATATACAGGTGACAAAAAATAGGCGTAGAGGTGCTTTCTGATCCTCCAATCTTCGGTTGTCAATGTGCCATTCTATTTTGAGGAGTCTGCTGAGAAGCGGACAAT
>JAJPIU010000135.1 GCA_021324535.1 Pseudomonadota bacterium | reverse complement strand
TAGGGCCGCAGCATATCAACATTGGAACTCGCCTTCTTGCTATTGCGCTCTACCTCGCCAGCCTGGGGCTATTGGTGTTCATGCGAACCACGCCTGATGTGCGTGCGTTCATCGGCGCGGTGGCATTGTGTGTGGCGCTCTCGCTCTGGTTGACTGGCGCCTACGCAGGGGATATCAGCCAGGTTCCGCTGGAGATGTTGCTCTTCTTCGTGATACTGCGCTTGCCGCTGCGCTGGTCGCTGCCGGTGGCGACTCCCGTTGTCGTGGCGTTGCTCTTCGTCGTCGCCCAGCATGACGCCTCGCTACAGGCAGGCAAGCCGCTCAGCCTCAACTTCTGGCTCACGCTCGCCGTCACAGGATTGCTTGCCTTTGGCGCCTTCTCACTGCGTACGCGCAACTTCACCATGCAGGAACTACGCGCCACCCAGGAGCGTCTGCGCCAGGAGATGAGCCGTAACGAGCAACTGGCCGTCGCCCGCGAACGCGCCCGCATTGCCCGCGACATGCACGACGTGCTAGCGCACTCGCTCACCTTGCTCTCCATCCAAACCCAGGCGGCGCGTCAGCTTGTCCAGCAGGCGCCACAGCGTACCTCTGAGCTGCTGACCCAGCTCGATCAGATGGCCGAGACGGTGCGTGAAAGCGTCGCCGAGAGCCGCCGCATGGTCGGCGTCTTACGCGAGGTGGGGCGTCCTGCGGCGGATAGCCCCCTCAGCGCGCGCTTACGCACAGTGATCGAACACTTCACAGATCGCTCAGGCGTGCGTGGGTCGCTCGAAGAACTGGGTGTGTCGCAGCCATTAGAAGAGGAATACGCGCAGGCGTTGCAATTTGCCCTGCAAGAGGCGCTTACCAACGCCTTCAAGCATGGCGCGGCGCGTCACGTCTGGGCGACGCTGCGTTGGGAGCCGGGCGCCGTCACATTGGATGTGCGCGACGACGGCTCCAGCCGCTCACTAGCCGTGCAATCCTCCGATACGGCGGGCGGCGGCAACGGTCTTCATGGGATGCGTGAACGTGCGACGCTGCTTGGTGGTTCGCTCAACGCTGGCCCTCAGGCTGACGAAGGCTTCGCTGTGCGGATGCGTTTGCCTTTCGAGACGCAGGCTTCCACTGGCGCACACTCTACCTCTGCTGACCAGGCAAAACCAGCTGAAGCTTTCAGGACCGCTGAACAGCCGAAATCGGAAATGGAACAAACACTATGACAGGCCAACAGGGCGCTTCAGATGGCGCTATTCGCGTGGCGCTTGCCGACGATCAGCGTCTTTTGCTCGAAGGGTTGCATACTATCTTGAGCGCTGCGCCTGACATTACCATCGTTGGGTTGGCGGACGACGGCGCAACTGCCGTGCGGCTGGCGGAGGAGCAGCGCCCCGATGTGATGTTGATGGATATTCGCATGCCGCAGATGGACGGCATCGAGGCGACGCGCCGTATCCGCTCACTGGCCCCGCAGACGCGCGTCGTCTTGCTAACGACGTTTGATCAGCCCGATCTGGTGGTAGAGGGCATGCAGGCCGGCGCGGCGGGCTTTCTGCTGAAGGATTCAAGCGCAGAGGAGTTGACCGCTGCTGTGCGCGCCGCCGCCCGTGGGCAGACGATCTTGCAAGGGCAGAGCGCCGCCCAACTTCTGGCCGGGTTGCCCACACAGAACGTAGCCAGCGGGCAGGCCAGTCCATCATCTCCTGCTGACAACGCCTTTGGACTGACCGAGCGCGAACGCGAGGTGTTGCGAGCTATTGCGCAGGGGCATACAAACGCCGAGATCGCCGAGGCTCTTGTGGTAAGCGAGGCGACGGTCAAGACGCACGTCAATCATATTTTCGCCAAACTTGGCGCACGCGACCGCGCCCAGGCGATTCTGCTGGCGCAGCGGCATCACTTGGTGTGAATTGGGGTGATTGGCCAGGCCAGCACATCCAGCCGCCGGGCGTACTGCAACAACGGCGGCGTATCGGGCAGCGCGATCCCATGCGAGGCAGCCAGTGTGTTGATGCGGATTACCGCCTCCGCCGGTTGCAGTGGCCAAAGACGGTGATGTATCTCGCCGCGATAAATGCGTCCGCGCCGATCCACACTATATAGGCAATAGCGCGCCGTCAGCCAATCTTCGAGCGAGCCGGGCGTCGCCGTATAGACCGTTCCGGTTGGGCGATACGTTCCGTCGAAGCGGCCAGCCTTCGCCCGCCTGTCGCGCCGCTCCACGTCGTAGTTCACAAGCGCATCTTTCGCATCGGCCTCGTTTTGGGGAAACTCACATGCGAAACGCGCATGGAAATACGTCAGGTGATACCATGAGCGGGCGATCTGCACCATCAATGGATTGTTGGCGTCGAGGCTGAAAAAGTAGACGCCGGGCTTGCCATCAAGCGTGACGTAGGTGCGCACGTTTGTTTCGAGCAGCCGATCAAACGGCGGAATCGCTGGCCAACCACGCAAGATAACGCCTGTCATCCGAAACGGCACGACGCTTATCCACGCCTCGCCCTCATAGGTATCGAGCGGCAGTCCCGGCGGCAAGAGTTTTGCCAGCGCCTCGGCAGGGATCGGCCAATGGGCAAAGAGCAGATCATGCCAGACCTGCGTCATCGCCCAGGGGCGAGTAGGGATTGGCCAGGGACGATGCTCCGTCTCCCGGAGAATCTCCACCGCTTGCATATGCCTAGTCTTGCTCCGATTCACCTGACTCCGCTGTATCCCGCTTGTCACTGGCAGTCGTTACTCCCGTCCACGCAGGCGGATCGCTCGCCGGAAATGATTCCTCCGACGCCTCATCTACTTGTTCGTCTGTATTGGCGGCATCGCGCTTATCTCGCGGGGTAGGTTGTGTGTCCGGTGTAGGCTGTTGTGGTGTCTTGTCGTTGGTTTCCATCGCTGGCTCCTTTGTCTGGATGCTCTGACCCGATGATAAGACTATACGGCGGCGCTTGCAACCTTGCTCCTGCGAGAAGCAAATCACCCACCGATAGCGCCACAGGCCGCCCCAACGCCCAGGCTGACCAGCCAGGAAATCACGACGGTAACTACCAGCACGCCGATCAACTGTTGATCGGAATACGCTATCCCTGTTGGCGCCAGGGCCGCTTGCGTGCTTGCGCGCAGTTGGCTAGAGAAGATGATAGCGCCGATGGCGACGCCAATCGCGTAGCCTAGCCCTAGCAATGCGCCTGCCAACAAACCAGCCAACGCGCCTGCTCCTGGCCGCCCTGACCAAATGCCTGCCAGCGCCAGACCGATCAGCGCGATGAGGAAAAAGATCGCTGAGACGCCAAATGGCAGTGTTGTCACGCTGATGATCCCATGGGCAATCTCAAGCGCCAGCAGAGCAAGTCCTAAGGAACCACCAACTCTTAACACTGGATGTGATCGCCTCGATGAGGTAGCTACCTGTACAACGGATGATTGCGCCTCCATAGGGCGCTCCTTTCTTTATCGCTTGTCTTCATCAGCCGGAGTTTGATCCCCCTGACTGGATTGTTCGGCGGGCGCTTGAACCTGTTGGCTGATCGCCATGATGCGCTCTGTATAGCGAGCCAGGGCGTCGCGTCCGGTTGGCGTGATGCGATAGCCGGTCGCGGGAATCTTGCCCTTGAAATACTTGCGAATGGCGATGTAGCCCACCTCTTCGAGCTTGCTCGTCTGGCGACTCAGGTTGCCTTTGGTCAGGCCCGTCGCCGCTTGCAAAAAGGCGAAGTCCACCTCCTGCGCGCCGCTCAGCACCGCGAGGATCGCCAGCCGCGCCGGTTCGTGAACCACCCGGTCAAGTGTCAGTGCTGCGTGCGCCTCGATCCCCTGCTCGCTCTCAGTGCTTTCCCCGGCTTCGGCGTCAGGCGTGGCAGCTTCTTTGCCGTCATCGCTGGTGTCTGTGTGTGGATCGGCTACGCTCATGCCTCATCGCCCTCAGCCTCGTCTGTGTTTTCTCCGCTTCGCGCTCGAATCTGCGCCTCGAGCCTGCGGAACTGGCAATGCTCACTCAGCCCCAACGGAATCATCGCCAGCGCATAGGCAGGCGCCACAAGCAGCGCCAGCAGATCGGGCGTATGCCCGCTTGCGGTGATGGCGCCCATGAAGAGCAGCGTGAACCCCAGGATCAATTCAGGCAGTGTATAGAGCGTGCGCCAGACCAGCCAGGGCGTCACCAAGCAGAAAATGAGATAGGGCCAGCCAACCGGCTTGCTGAGCCAGCCGCCGAAGATGATCACTGCTGCAAAGGCTGCCACCGCCAGTGTATAGACGCTTGCCATGAAGATATGCGTTTTCCGTGCGGAGCCGGTCCACACCTCTTGCGCCTGCCCGAACCGCTGATACAATCGCCGCCGGATGACTTCCCGGCCAACCAGCCAGAGGGTGGTCAACCCAACGACGATGATGGCCGATACGAAGCCGCCTCCCAGCGCCCAGACGGCGCCAAAAACGATCAGCCCAATCACGCCGCCCAGCACATTGCCCAATCCCGCCCGACTCCGCGAATAGCTCGCGTACTCGCTTGTAAGTCGCTGTAGCTCACCGATCCGCTCGGAGGGTGCTGCGCTTGTCCCTGCTGCTGGCGCCGCTGCATATGCGCTCTCGCCCCTTGCCATATTTGCCATAAGGCGCTCCTTTGCTTGATGCCTTCGCATCTATGTTGTGGAAACAAGTTTATAATATAAACTTGTTTTGAATATAGCATGTGGTTTGGGAGTTGTCAAGAGGTGATCAGAAGTCGTGGGGAATGTGAGGTTACTGCGTCTTTCGCCACTCACTTGCGAGCAGGCCGTAGTATTCCTGGTCGTCGTAGTGGCCCTGAAAATATGCCCGTTCGCGCAGCGTTCCCTCGTGCGTAAAGCCAAGCCTCAAAAGCAGCCGCTTGGACGCCGTATTGCTTGCAAGTGGATTCGCTTCGATGCGATGCAGATCAAGTTCGGTGAAGCCGTAGGCCACAATGGCTGCCACCGCCTCAGTCGTGATACCCTGTCCCCAATGCGCGCGGCCAAGCTCATAGCCCACCTCGCCGTAGCGGTACTCATCCCCGAAGTTCCAGAAGGTGCACGAGCCGATCATGGTGTCATCCGCATCGCGCGTGATCGCCCAGAAGAACCCATCGCGCTGCGCATACGTCGCCTGGATCATCTGGATGAACGCCTGGCTCTCCGCCAACGTCTGATACGGCTCGCGTCCGTAGGCTGCCCTCACCTGTGGGTCAGAGCGTATGACAAGCAGCGCCTCGGCGTCGTCTGGCCGCAACTGGCGCAATTGCAGCCGCTTCGTCGTCAGTTCTGGGAAAGTGGTAAACGCCGCGTCAATGCTCATCGAGGAATCCTTTGCTATAGAGGGTTGTTATGCTGCGCAAGATCGATTGTGTCATGCTCTACGTCGCCGACATCCCCGCCGCAGCCGACTACTATGCGCGTGTCTTCGGCATGCGTATAAGCTGGCGGCGTGATCATGCCATTGGGCTGTGTTTCCCTGAAACTGACGCTGAACTTGTGCTGCACGACGACCCCGACATGCCCTCGCCCAGCGAGCCGCACTCCTGGTGGATGATGTGGTCGCCGCCGTCGAGCAGCTTGAGCGCGAGGGCTGCCAGGTGATCGTTCCTCCGTTCGCCATCAAGATCGGCAAGTGCGCGGCGATACGCGACCCCTTTGGCGTGCTCCTCTGTCTCCTCGACATGACCAAAGGCCCGCTGAAAGACGCCACCTAACTCCACTGCCATGCCGCAGGAGAGGGGTTAGGCGCCGCCATCGTGTCATTTGGGTCAGCCGCACGCGCCGCCAGAGACGGCGGCGGTACTTGGCTGGTGTTCCGTTCATGGCGCCTGACAATGTATGCTCTGGCAATCACTTCGCCTGATTCGAGTCGGCGCCGTCCGCTCTTTAGGCGCGTTCGGAGTGGCGTAGCCCCTCGTCGTCAGTTCATTCAGCCAAGCGGCCTTTGTGGCGCAACGCAGTGAAGCCTCTAGGCGCGGTTTCAACCGCCCGCCCGCTGCGCCTGCCGCTGTCCTTTTTGGGCTGACGACCAGGCGCGGTTTCAACCGTCCGCCGCTACTGCGTCGCAATGGCCGCTCGCCCGCCACGCAGCACGTACTTCTGAATCTTGCCGGTCGCCGTCTTGGGAAGTTCCGTCACAAAGTTGAATGTCTTGGGAACCTTGAAATGGGCCATGTTGTCGCGGGCAAACGTGCGCATCTCGTCTTCGGTGGCGCTCTGCCCGGCCTTCAGCACGACGAAGGCATGCGGCGCCTCGCCCCATTTCTCGTCGGGCATGCCGACCACAGCCACCTCCTGCACGGCGGGATGCCGCAGCAGAATACTTTCTACCTCAATCGAGGAGATGTTCTCGCCGCCGCTGATGATCACATCCTTCAGCCGGTCGCGTATCTCCACATAGCCATCGGGGTGAACCACCGCCGCGTCGCCCGTGTGGAACCAGCCGCCCTGGAAGGCGCGCGCCGTCGCATCGGGATCGTTGTAATACCCCAGCATGATCACATTGCCGCGCGCCACGATCTCGCCAAGCGTCTGCCCGTCGTGGGGTACCTCTTTGCCCTGCTCATCCACCACCAGCAACTCGCCTGAGGTGATCAGCTCCACGCCCTGGCGCGCCTTGATCGTCGCCTGTTCCGCCGGACTGAGCGCAGCGAACTCGGCGCGTGGCTCACAGATCGTGATGAAAGGCGCCGTCTCCGTCAAGCCGTAGACCTGCGTGATCTCCCAGCCAAGCTCTCCCTCCACGCGCTCGATGGTGGCCGCCGCTGGTGGCGCGCCTGCCGTCAGCACACGCACTTTATGCCTGGGCGTGATTGTTGTGGCCTCAGGTGTAGACGCTGACGTAGCCTGGGTCGCCGGTTCCTCTTTGCGGCCAAAGAGCGACCAACGGGAACGCGATTGCGACGGGCTGGCCTGCGCGCCATTGCCATTCTTGCCATTCGCTCCATTACTGGCGCTTGCCGCCGCCTCAGGAACCAGGATGGCGCGCACATCAGCAGGCGCGTTGGCGATGCTGATCAGCACGGTGGGCGCGGCGCAGAGCATCGTCGCGTTCTCGTCGCGGATCAACGTGAAGATAGCGCGCGGCTCAACCTTGCGCAGGCAGAGATGCGTTCCGCCGACGGCGGTGACGATCCAGGTGAACGTCCATCCGTTGGCATGGAACATCGGCAGCGTCCACAGGTAGCGATCGGATGGCGTCATATGCAC
>JAJPIU010000253.1 GCA_021324535.1 Pseudomonadota bacterium | reverse complement strand
ATGGGAGCGTCGTAAGCGTCGTATCGGGAGCACTAGAGCGATAGTGGGTAGATGGAGAAGGGAGCGCTGAGATGCTGTCACAGCAATCGCAAGACGGGTTACGCCATCTGGCGCCGGGGGCTGCGGACGCCAATCGGGGGAATAGTCGGGGAGGATGGTTTCGGGTTGGTCTGCTGGCAGCGGCGATCAGCGCGCCGATCCTCGCCCGCTGGAATGATTTGCGTGGACGGGCGCGGCTCGATACGTTCGAGTCGCTCCGTGAGGAGGCTGAAACGCGCCTGAGCGACCTGGGGGCAAATCTCGAGGCGGGCCTGGAGAACGCCCGTGCGCTGATCGCCAGTGGCGAGCCACGAGCACGAGAGGCGCTTGAATCGGTGGCGGCCACTGCCAGCGCCATGCAGGAATTCGCCCAGAGCGCGGCACAAAAAGTGAGTGAGGGGCTTGGCGATTTCAATGAGAATGTCGCGGACTTCGTGGAGAAGCAGCACAAACGGCTGAACAAAGGCGTCACCGGCAAGCGCAGGCAGCAGGTCAACATGGCGCTCTGGCTGGCAGGCATTGGCGTGGGTGTCGCTGTGGCAGGCGTGGGCGCGTATGTGCTCATCCGCCGACGCCTGGAGCATGTGGCCGAAGAAGAGGCGCTGCTTGATGCGCCTCTGCACGACGTTGGCGCGCATCCCTCCGTACAAGGCGATGGCCGCGCCGACTTTGCCGCCTCAGGGGGCACAGCAGCGCAAGGCGCCGAGAGCGCGTCAGGGTCAACCGCTCCCGCAGCAACATTCAGGCCGCCTCTGCCGGAGGAGCTGAGGCAGCAGAACGGCGAGGCGGAGGAGCGCGCTACGCCTCGCGCTGGGGATGAGGAGCGCCCGGCGTATATCGGCAACATCCACACGCTGATCTACCATGACGCCAACTCCGGAAATCTGCCCGCGCTGGAAAATCAGGTGTATTTCCGTGATGAGGCTCAGGCGCAGGCCGCTGGGTTCCACCGTGACCGCAGCGAGAGCACGGCGACCACCGTAGAGGATCTCTCGCAGCATATGGCTGTCGTCTCAACAGAGCCGTCGCGTGAGCATGAGCCGATCTCACCAGACTTCACCGAGGCGGCTGAGACGGCGACAACCCATGAGCCAGGTGTGCGGACGGACGCGATGGAGCCGATCTCCACTGACGATGAGCTGGATGAGGATGGCGAGCCGGAAGATCAGGCGGACACGGTAACGATGGACGACGAGTTGCTGTAGCGCGACATGGACAGACCTTACCGCCCATCATTTCCCCCTTCCCCACACATGGGAGGGGGGAATCTTTTCAAGCAGCGTGGGCGCGATATTGAGCCGCTGGTACATATCCATGAGCAACACACACATCCCTAAAGCCTTGCGGCAGCGAGGCGCCGCCCAGGCCCAACACAGATAAGGTCAGCCTGTGAACCTGCTCACACTTTTCCCCAAACTGTGATTTCCGCACACACACTACGTGCGATTCCGCTTGACAATCCCCCCGCCAGGCCATACACTCGCCTCAATGCCTTGTTCACGCAACAGAAGCGAGGGATATACGTATGATCGGCATTGCAACTTCCCCTATCCGGGGTCTTGTCCATTGGCTGTTTGGGTTGGCGCTGCTGGGAACCCTGTGGGTCACGGCGATCACCAGCCTCTCTGCGCGTCCCAATGCCACCCTCGCGCTGACCGATCTTGGCGCGCAGGCGCTCAACCCCTATCTGGTCGCCGGGACGAACGGAACGTTTGGAGTCAGCCAGGCAAATTATCCAGTCCTCCAGCGTGAGGCCCAGGCGCAGCCCGATCAGCCGCTGATACTTCCTGGCTTGAAAGTGCAGGTGTTGGGGCGCGAGATTGCGGGACTTTCGTATGCCGATGGCGTGCGGGTTATCTATGGGCATGTGGCCGACGCCTACTACGATGGCGGGGCGAGCGCCGTCTTTGGCCTTCCCCAGCAATACACCCAGTTGATCGACACCTATGGCGTCTTCGCGCTGCCATCCGGCGCTTTGCCGGGCGGCTCCTCCACCTCCGGCCAGGGATCATCCGGCTCATCGAGTGGAGGCCAGTCGTCACTGCCTCAGGTTCCGCAGATTCCCACCTTCTTGCAGCCGATCTTCTACTCGCTTGGCCTGTCTCCCTCCACGCTGACCGCCGCAGGACATGAGCGTATCGCCTCCACACTGGCGTGGTGGTGGACTGCCTCAGTGATCCTGGGGCTGCTGGCCATCGTTTTCAACGCAGGCGCCTCGCGTGTACGACCAGTCAAGGAAAATTCCCCGATGGCCGACCGCGCGCTTGGCTCGTTGGGGCCACTCAAAGGGCCAGTTGAGGCGATCTTCAGGGCGCTGGCGGGCGGCGCACGGCGCATATCGAGCGTGGGATGGGCGATCTTCCATGCGGGCTGGCCAGGGGTGCTTATTCCTGGCTTGATGTGGCTGCTTGCGCTTTACATCTTCCCGACGCAGCTCAAACCCTATACCGACATTCTGGGACTGATTACCCGCGTGTTTGTTCCTGTCTATGGCGCGGGTATGGTGATTGGGTTGGTTATTGTGCTGGCTCCCTGGCTGGCGCTCGGCGTGTTGTTGTTGCTGGCGGCCCTGGCAGGCGCGCTGGCTATCTTTGGTCTGCGCCCCAAACCTGCTACGCAGCCTTATCCTGCCTCGCCCCCTGCTCCAGTATCACCATCCGGCAGGGCGCCCGCCAGGCAGGCCGGACACGCCGGGCAGTATGACGCCCAAAGTCAGTATGACGGATATGGTCAGCAGGCGGTGTATCAGCGTCAGCCTCCATCCGCTCCGGATGTGCGTTATGGCGCAGGCCACTCTCCCAACCAGGGCTATCGGCAGGCGCCACAGCAACCACAGGCGCCCGGCAATCCCAGTGGCCCCGGTGGCTATCCGCAGGGCAGCGCAGGAGGATACGGAGAATATGGCGGCTACCGTGGGGTTCCGATGGGGGATGACGATCCGTCAGCCAACTATCCACCTCAGCGTGGCGGCTATCCTCCCCAAGGGAACGCAGGCGGGCGCTATCCCATCCCCAACCGGCGGAGCGCCCCCGATGGCGGACGGCCACAGCCAGGGCGCGGATCGCAATCCTACGGCGCGCAGGATCAATACAACCGGCAAGTTCAGCGTGGCCCTGATGAGAATGATCCCAATCAGGGGTGGTAGTCGCTAGCCATCCTGCGTTGGTTGTTCAGGCGTCTTTCGCTTCTTTTGCGCAGCGTTGGGGCGCGGATGTGTGATGGTTTTGGTCATCCGCGTCAGCGGATTCAGCGTGGCATCTTCCGCGCTTTGGGTGGTCGCCTCACTGGCGCCGGTTGTTTTCTTCGCGAGCTTAGTCGAGGCTTTGCTCTGGCGGCGTTGTTCGCCAGTGGCCGGTGTAACATGGGCTGGCGTTCCCGCCGGTTGTTCGCCCATCCGCCGCACGGCAGGCAACAGCACTGTGAAGGCGCTGCCCTGGCCGGGCTGACTATTCAGGGTGATCTCGCCACCATGCGCCTCGACGATCCACTTGGCGATGGCAAGCCCCAGCCCGCTGCCGTGCTCATCGCGGTCGCGAGCGCGGTCGGCGCGATAGAATCGCTCGAAAATATGGGGACGGTCGGCGGGGTCAATGCCAATTCCTGTGTCGGAGACACTAAAGGCCGCGCGTGTTCCGTTGCGCGTGACGGCCAGGCGAATCTTGCCTACCGCCGTATACTTGATCGCGTTATCGAGCAGGATGATTGCCAGTTGGCGCAACTGCCCAGGATCGGCCAACACCGTCACTGGCTCCAGACTGGTGACAGACAGGTTGATGTCTTTGTGGCGCGCGCGTAGCTGCGCACGCCCATAGCGGAAGACCTCCATCGCCAACTGATCGAGTTCGACGGGTTCTCGCCGTCCGGTCAGTTGTTCGTCAAGCAGCGTTGCGCGCACCCCACGCGCGCTGGCTGCGGCGTCCACCCGCGCCAGCAGCAGCAGATCGCTCACCAGCGTCGCCATCCGCTCAGATTCCGCGTAGGCGTCTTCGAGCATCGCCGTGCGTTCTTCTTCGGGTAGATCACGCGCGCGGCGCAAAAAATCAAGGCTGCCTTTGATGGTGGTGAGTGGCGCGCGTAGCTCGTGCGAGGCGTCGGCTATGAAGCGGCGTTGCGCGTTTGTCACCTGTTCGAGTGAGGCAAGCATGTCATTGAAGGTCGAGACCAATTCGCCTACCTCATCGCGTGGGCCTCGGTAGCGGACGCGCGTTCCCAGGCCGGCGGCATGTGCATTGATGGCGATGGCGCGTGCGGCGCGTGTCACCCTGGTGATGGGACGAAGGCCGCTCTCGGCGATGAACCAGGAAAGCAGTGCGGCCAGAAATATTCCGCTCAGGTCAACGACGATCAGGATGCTGCTCAATGTGGTGAGCGAATTGTTCACATCGTCGAGCGACTTGGCGACCAATACCAGCCCGATGACCTCCTTCCCATTGCCAATGGGAATGCTATTGACAACTGACGACTTTGCATGGGAGCCGGGTGTGGTAGCGATGGTATACGTTGGCGTCGCAAGGGCCGCCGCTGTCTGCTCTGCGGCAGTGGGCTGCGCGACGATGATCGGCTGGACATAGATCTCAAGGAGAGAGCCTGAACGTCGTACATAGGAGCCAGGAACGCCGTGAATGGCGGCATTCACCACAGTGAGATCGATTGGCAAGCCATGCCCATTGAGTGACAACGCAAGATACTTCAAGTGACCCGTCGTATCCAGCACCTCAAAGCCAAGATCAAGCTGTCCAAGAATGTTGGGCACAGTGAGCAGGCGGTTCTGGATGATCGCGCTGGTTCTGGGATCGGGGGTCGAGGCGGGTGTTGGCGTTGATGAGACGCCTGGCGTGTTTGTTCCCGTCGCCCCAGGTGTTCCGGTTGCGCCAGGGGTCTTTTTGGACGATGCGCCAGGGGTGGCTGTCTGGCTGGCGGGAGTTGTCGCGGTCGGCTGAAGCGTGGCGTCAGTTGTGGCCTGCGGTGAGGTTGTAGCTTGCCTGGTGGGCGCTGTTGTCGCGGGGGGCGTGGGCGAGGGCGTTGGTAAGACATTCGAGCCGCCGGTTCCCTGGGTGGCCCCCTGTTCGTTTTGCAGCGCGCTGGCGATGGCGATGGCCCGGCTACGAATATCACTCATCAGGTTGCTTTGCAATTGTGTCTGATCAACGGTATAGACCACAATGCTGGAGAGCAGCAGAATCATGGTAACGAGCGTTGTGACCCAAAGTACCTGGCGCAGGCGGATGGAGAGGTGATCGATGATCCAAAGCCTGATGCTTCGTGCAAGCGCAACCGCAGTTGGCCGTGTGGAGGTCTCCCTTGTGCGCCTGGCAGGCCGGGCGGGCTGGCGCGCGCGCGCCGCCCGCTGCTCTTTCTTTGTCGGTTGCGATGACTGCGTTGGTTGCGCCATCATTTTCCCTCCTTCCTGCCTGTTCGCACTCCATATGGTTCACGCTGGTTCACGCTGGTTCACGCTGGTTCACGCTGGTTCACGCTGGTTCACGCTGGTTCACGCTGGTTCACGCTGGTTCACGCTGGTTCACGCT
>JAJPIU010000123.1 GCA_021324535.1 Pseudomonadota bacterium | reverse complement strand
GCGTCGCTTTGGGGCTGTAGCTCAGGGGATAGAGCATCGGTTTCCTAAACCGTGTGTCGGAGGTTCGAATCCTCTCAGCCCCACCTGAATTATTCCGGCTTTGCGGCCTATGGCAGTTGACCCAAACCAGCCTACTACGCCAACCACCACGCCACCGTTCATTTCAATGTGGCCTCCTTGCCTCTACTCTCGGCGCTCAAGTTCGTCGGTCGTTGGGCGTTGGAAGAACACAATCCATGGCTTCATCATCGCTTCGGGAATGGAGAAACTTGTTTGCGAAGGTTGCGCATTTCTTACCGCGAGCCGATTCATCAACTCATCCGCCGATCTATCGAGAAAGTGTATTTCGCTGCTGGCCCCAAGCTGCTTCGCTCGCAACCGATAGTCTTCGCGTTCCTCTCGCGCCCAGAAACCGAAATCGAGGATGACATTCGTTCCCAATTCAAGCGCTCGACGTGCGATGTTCCACAGCATCGCTTCAATGAGGCCATGCCGGGCATCATGCTCTGGCTCCTCAGCATCTTGACCGAAAAGACGTATGTGCCATTCATCTGGTGTCAGTCGAAGGGCCGATCGCTCACGCTTAAGCTTCCGCGCAAGCGTGGTTTTTCCCGAATAGGGAAGCCCAACCATCAAATGGAGAGTCGCCATGTTAATGCGCTCCCAGCAGTTCAAGCGTCTCGTCCAGCCAGGCGATGGTTGCTTCGGACAAATGGATACGCTGCCGAATTGTCAGCAACTCAATCAAATGCGCGGTCATGGTTGTCGTCGGAGGCGCTGGAGGCGTCGCATCCGTAGCAATAACCTTCTCACTGCTTCCATTGCTACGGATGCGCTCCTCGCGCGCCCGCAGCCGCGCCAGCCAGTTCGCTGTCGCCGCGCGCTGGCTCTTCAGCAGACGCTGCGCTTGCGCGTGATCGTGAAGAACAAACGCCAGCTTGAGCAAGAAGGTCAGGCGCATCTCGCGCGTCGCGCTGATCGGCGTCGCCAGCCATTCGTCGAACGCCTGTGCGCCTATGGCGGTCAATGTAAACACTCGTCGCATGCGTCCGGCCTCTCTGGCGCCTGACCCCCCATCTGGCTTTCCCGATGCTCCTGCTTCATCAGCAACCGTCAGCCAGCCTGCACGCTCCAGCTTATGCAGATAGGCGTACATCTGGCTCATCTTGAGCCGCACGATCACTCCCAATCGCTCCGATGGCCCAAACGCCGCCGCCAGCCGATAGCCATGCGCTGGCCCGTCCCTCAGCAGCCCCAGCAGCGCATATTCCACTGCTTCGTGCCGCTCACGCGCTTCATGGCCCCCACCTGTTTTATCCGCCATTGACGCCTCCTTGTGCTCACTACGCCCCCTGCTACATGATATTATGGGAGAGACAACTAGAGTGTATCTCGCAGAATCGAAGCGGAGGGCAACTGATGGCGACCAGGTCTGCGAAATCGAAGGCGGTGAAGGCGGCAAAATACAAGATTTTCGATGGCCACAACGATACCCTGTTGAGTATCTTCCTGCCAGAGCGCGGCAAAGGGCACACATTCTTCGAGCGCAACGAGGTAGGCCATATCGATCTGCCACGCGCACGCGAGGGAGGCTTTCGCGGCGGCTTCTTCGCCATCTTTACGCCAGCCTATCCACCCCATAGCTTTATGGATCAGATGACCATCAAAGACGGCGGTTATAGCGTGCAGATGGAGGCGCCGCTTGATCAGGCGTTCGCACTCAAACACACGCTCGGCATGATGCGCTTGCTCTTCACGCTTGAGAAACAATCGAACGGCCAGCTCAAGGTGGTGCGGACGGCTGACGAGCTTGACGCCTGCCTGGCGACCGGCTCCGCGAGCGATGGGCCAATCGCCGCTGTGGCGCATATCGAAGGCGCTGAGGCGATTGACGGCTCGCTTGATGCGCTCTATATTCTGCACGCGGCGGGTCTACGCTCGCTTGGCCCTGTTTGGAGCCGCCCGACCATCTTCGGCTATGGTGTGCCATTCCAGTATCCCGCTTCGCCCGACACTGGGCCAGGACTCACCGACGCAGGCAAGCGACTCGTCAAAGCCTGCAATGAGCTTGGTGTCTTGATTGACCTCTCGCACATCAACGAGAAGGGCTTCTGGGATGTGGCCGAACTGAGCGACGCGCCGCTGGTGGTGACGCATACGGCGGCCCATGAGCTTTGCGCCTTCACGCGCAATATCACCGATAAGCAGATAGACGCGGTGGGCGCGTCGGGTGGGATCGTCGGCGTGATCTACGGCGTGGGCAACCTGCGAAGAGATGGCAACGGCGAGAGGACAACGGAGACGCCCATCAGCGACATCGTGCGCCACATCCAGTACGTCGTTGACCGCATCGGCATCGAGCATGTGGCGCTTGGCTCCGACTTCGATGGCACAAGCATCCCCGCCGAGCTTGGCGACGTAGCTGGCCTGCCCAAGCTGACGGCGCAGTTGCAGGCGGCTGGCTTCGACGACGACGCGCTCAACAAGCTCACGCACGCCAACTGGCAGCGCGTCTTCCGCCAGACGTGGAAGTGATCACCTCGTTTCTCGCCATCTGGTATGATCTTGGCGATATGCTCATATTTCAGTAGAGGAGTGATCGCGCATGCGGATCATACTGATCGTGCTGGCGGTGATTGTGGCGCTGGCAGTCGCTCTCTTTGGCGCGCTCGAAGTGATGGCGTATCGCCAGGCCGTGCGGCTGCTCAGGCCAAGCCGCAAGCTGCTGGAACGCACACCGGAAGATGTGGGGCTGGCGGATGTCATCGAGGAACTGCGCATCCCTGGGCCGCACGGCGCGCTTTCTGCGTGGTATCTGCCTGCGCGCAACGGCTGCACGATCATCTACTGCCACGGCATTCACGACAACAAAGGCCAGTGGCTTGAACAGGCGGCACGGCTCCATCGGCGCGGGGGCTATGGCGCGCTGCTGTTTGACTTCGCCGGGCATGGCGAGAGCGACGGCCATATGGTGACATATGGTGTCAATGAGCAGGAAGATGTACGGGCCATCATCGCGTATCTGCGCCAGCGGGGCGATGTACGGATGGACGGCCTGGCGATCATGGGCTACTCGCTTGGCGCGATCACCAGTGTGCTTGCAGCGGCCAGCATGCCAGACATACGCGCCGTCGTGATCGAGAGTGGCTTCGCCGACCTCCAGCACGACATCGAGGCCGTGTTTACCCACTACACCGGGCTGCCATCCTTCCCATTGGCCAATATGACCGTCTTCTGGGGCGAGCGCATGGCGCATGTGAAGCTGAGCCAGATTCGCCCGGAGCGCGTGATCGGCAAGATCGCTCCTCGCCCCATCATGATCATCTCCGACCTGAAAGATCGGCTGGCCGACGAGCCGCGCGATGGCGAGCGCCTCTACGCCGCCGCAGGCGAACCGAAACTGCTCTGGCAGGTTCCCGACGCCGAGCATGTCGCCGCATACGCCACCCATCCCGACGAGTGGATCGAGCGCGTCGGCAATTTCCTGGATGAGCAACTCGCGGCGAAGGTAAGCGAGCAGAGGAGCGCAGTTGATAGCGCCGGTTAGGACACATCTTCTTTATGCCAGAGCTAGCAGAGGTGGAATACGTTGCGCGCCAGTTGCGTGAGCGGGTGATCGGGCGGCGCATCGTGGCGGCGCAGGTCTTCTGGCCACGCGCTATCCAGGGGATGGAGTCGGGCGCATTTGAGGCGGATGTTGTAGGGCGCGTCATCACCAGGATTGGGCGGCGCGCCAAGTATCTGCTGCTTACCTTAGTGCGCGATCAGCATGAACAGACAGAACAGACAGCGGACGCCGACACGCGCATTCTGACCGTTCATCGCCGTATGTCAGGGAACGTCCTTTTTGCCACGTCCGAAGAGGTGGCGCATGGTGTGATGACTTTCGATCCCTATACGCGGGTGGACTTCACGCTCGATGATGGGAGCCATCTCGTCTATAGCGATCCGCGCAAGTTTGGGCGGCTGGCGCTCGTCCCGCCTGATGCGCTGCCAGCCTTCTTCGCAACCATCGGCCCCGAGCCGCTCGCCGCCACGTTCACGCCCGAAGTATTGGGCGCGCGGCTGGCCAGCCACAAAGGGCCAATCAAGGCGACCTTAATGGATCAATCGGTTGTTGCGGGACTTGGCAACATCTACGCCGACGAGGCGCTGTATCGCGCGCGCATCCATCCCCTGCGTCCTGCCAACTCGCTCGATGAGGGCGAACTACAGACGTTGCGCGACGCCATCCAGGCTGTTTTGGAGACCGGTATTCAGAATGGCGGCGTGACGTTTGGTCGCCATCGCGGCATCTATAATGAGGCGGGGACTAACCTCGAACACCTGGATGTCTATCAGCGTGAGGGGCAGCCGTGTCGGCGTTGCGGCACGCCCATCCAGCGGATTGTCGTCGCTCAGCGAGGCGCGCGCTTTTGTCCCGCGTGCCAGCAGTTAGCGGGCGCGTAAACGCGCGCCTGGAGGCTCCAGCGCCACCCAGGCCGCCTGCGCGGCCTGGGTCTTGAGGCCCCTACCAAAAGCAAAAGCGTCTCAAGCGGGTTTCAACGCTAGCTACTAGGATGGCGGCTGGAACCACGTCTGGAACTGGGCTACGAGCATCATATCGCCCTTTACTTTGAGCTTGCCGGTGGTGAAGGCGGTCATGCCGTTCAGTTCGCCGCGCAGAATCTTCAGCCAATCCTCGGAGTCCACCGTGACGGTAGCGTTGGGATTCTCGGCTGGCCCCTGGTGATAGCTCAGCGTCCCGTCACGCACGGTCAGCGTCCAGGTTCCCGCCTCGGCGCCGGTGAAATCGAACTGAACTGTCTTATTGACACCGGTAGCCTTTGCCGGGAGAAACGCCTCTTGCAGGCCCTCAAACGAGCCTGGGATCGTTGTCATATCAGCCACGTTACTCTCCTCTCGTATGCCCAATGTGTTGTGTGGGGGCTGCGCGTTTGTGTTTGCGTAGCCCTGGCCCACTGCTGTATTCGCGCGTATAGGCTCAGGCTGGCGGCGCCAGCCGCCGAACAGCGCCACGGTTCACAGACCATCGCGTGTTGTTGAGAACCTTAGCATAGCGACGCAGCGCGTGTCCATGTAGCGGGGGAACATTTTAACATTTTAACGTCGGGGACACGGGAGAACGCATGAAGAGCACAGCGCGTTGGTCTACAGATCGTGGACGGACTGTGGCGCGCTAAACAAGGTGGCGTTGCACATGGCAACCATGCGGTCGCCAATTTCGGCCATGCGTGTCACCACCAGCAACAGCCGGTGGAAGGGCAACGCCTCGCGCGGATGGGCGCTGATTGCGCGATCAAGCTGGGCTTTCATCTGCTGGGCAAGGATCACAAGTTTTTCGTTTTCGCTAATGACACGCCGCGCCTTCTCTGTGTCGCGTGCGGCGCAGACGATCAGGCAGCCACGGATTTCCCAATAGATCTGTTTGATGATCTCTCGCAGCGTGACGATGCTCTCATCATAAGGCGCGTCAAACGGCGATACAGGCAGCCGTCGCAACACATCTTCCGTCGTCCCGCTTAGCGCCAGCCCATGCTGCGCAATGACGCCTGCGTGCTCCGCGATGGCGGCGAACTCGCCAATGCACTGCTGAAGTTCGACGATGCGCCGCAGTTGGGTTCCCTTTGGAGCGAAACGCCGCAAAATGCTGAGCGACTGCTGACGAAGCGCAGCCGCTGTTGTACGCGCCCACTGTGCTCCTTGCAGCGCGCTCTCGCCAACCGCACGCGACGACTCGAAAAGCGCTGAAGCCGCCATCACAAAGATGTCGCCTGCCGCGACACCAAGCTCGGTGGTGTCATCCGCCAACTGCTGCAATTCATCTTCGCATTGTTCTTCGCGTCCTGCCATCTGCGCCATGTCTCGTCTTGCCTCAATCGTTATCCGGTTGAAATTCAATTGGTCGCGCTTGTTTTTATTTGCCGTTTCGTAAGTGATCCCAGCCGCGCGCTGCCAGCGGAACAAGCGCACCGTCGGGTTGTTCCAAGCGCAACGTGCTTGCCGTCTCCGTCCGTTCAGACGCCGGACGCTCAATCAGCTTTCCGATGATATGCGCTGGCGTCCCCAACTGCCTGACAAGCTCCACCGCCTGCTGCACGCCGTTCGGGCGCACACTGCACAGCAGCCCATAATCATCGCCGCCGTAGAGCGCGAAGTCGAGCGGATCGCGTCCGTAGGCGTTGGCGACACGCCGCGCCGCCGACGCGATGGGCAGCGCCGCCGCCTCGATCACCGCGCCAACGCCGCTTCGATCACAGAGGTGACCCAGGTCAGCCGCCAGCCCATCGCTGACGTCTAGCCCCGCCGTCACCAGTCCGCTGGCGGCCAGCGCACGCCCCTCGGCCAGATGCGGCGTTGGAGCCACCATCGCTCGCCGCACAGCCGCAAGCGTCTCAGCGTCGAGCGGGACAAGCGGCTTCACATCGGGCGTACCCAGCGCCAACAAGCCCGCAATGCCGGCGCCAACCTCGCCCACCAGCAGCAGCGCATCGCCAGGCCGCCCGCCTGCCCGTGTGATCATCCGGTCGCGCGCGACACGCCCCAGCAGCGTGATGTCTAGCGCAAACGGCCCACTGGTTGACGAGACATTGCCGCCGACGATGGCGACGCCAGCCTGCCGCGCCAGCGCACGCATACCGGCGTAGACGCCATCGAGTAGAGCAATGTCAAACGACGGCGGGATAAAGAGCGAGACGAGCGCCCAAAGCGGCTCGCCACCCATCGCGGCGATGTCGCTCAGATTGACCGCCAGCGCCTTGTGGCCAATCTCCTCTGGCGTTGAAACGTCCAGCAGAAAGTGACGACCGGCCACCTGTGCGTCGCAGGTTGCCAGCAACAGCGGCCTTTGCGTGTCAGCCTTCGCCGCGCTCCCTGGGGAATCGGGGAGCGCAACGGGAGCTGCGCCAGACTGGTGAACGCGATCAGCATAGAGATCAAGCGCGGCGGCGTCGTCGCCAACACCCAGAGTGACATCCGGGCGAGATTCCAACCCGCCGGTCAGTCGCGCGATGAGCGCAAACTCACTGCGTTGTTCCGCCTGATCGCTATCTTTCACGTTTTCCACCGGAACGCTCTCGGCTGGCTCGCATACAGCCGATGATATGAGAAGTATAACATGCCTGGACACGGTAGGCAAGAGCGGCGGGCAGGCGGGCATGGTGGCGGGCGAACAGGCGGGCGGTTGAAACCGCGCCTAATGGCTTCGCCGCGAAGGCCGCCTTCGCGGCCTCGCCTTATGAGTAGCGCCGTCGGTTGGCCCACGAAACACGCTTTGCCCCACATACGTAGCGCCGCGTCTCTGACGACGCAGGTGGACATCAGGCAGCCCTACGGCAAAAACGCTCATGCTCACTCTTGACATATCTTAGCGCGCCCTCTCTTTCTGGGCCAGTTCGCTCAATTGCGCCAGCGCATCAGGCAACTCGCGAACATGATCCAGGGTGATGTCGGCTCCCTCGTCTTGATACGAGCACGCCGCCTCGTCGGACGCGATCAGCACCGCCAGCGCGGCCGGTTTACCCTCCAATGACTCTTGTAGCTCGCGGCGGTAGCGCAACACCAGCAGCAGGTCGTCTCCGGCGTCGCCCACAAACACCGCCGCGCCCGCGCGCAATTGCCGCATGCCATATACCAGGGCACGCGGATCAGGCTTGGTGTAGATGGACGCCGGAACCACTACGCCAAACGGTGAACGCCCGTAGGGGCCGTCATACCAGGG
>JAJPIU010000149.1 GCA_021324535.1 Pseudomonadota bacterium | reverse complement strand
CAGACTGTGCCCCACGGATGCCCTGCGCCGCCTGTTGCAGGGCCAGCGGCGCGTTGGGCTGCGCCAGCAAGCTCCCCAGCCGACGCGCATATTCGGTTGGCGTCTCGTTGGCGCGCCGGGCGTAGACGCCGCCCACCTCCGCCGCCGCCTGAAGCAACTGGCGGTAGTAGTAGCGTGCGAGATCACCCATTGGCGCGGCTGGCGCAGGCGCATCCTCATCGGCGTCGGCAGTGGCCGGGGTATCGGCCTTGCGGGCGCGCCGCCAGCGCAGGTATTGGAGCAACGCCCGCACGCCAACCACCACCAGGAAGATCACCAGCGCCAACACTGCCAGCGCCGCCAGCGCATACAGCACGAACAGCAGCCAGTTCAGCGGCGTATTGATGGACGGCAGATGGGGAGGAGCCGGGGTTTTTGGCGTACCTGGCCGCGTCGTGGTGGTTGTCCCGCCAACAGGTGTCGCGCCGCTGGACGAGCCGCCGGGCTGCACGCTAATGCCAAGGAGCTTCACCAGCCAGGAGGGCAACTGGAACGGCAGCGGAATGGAGGCGCCGCCAAGATGCGCCACCGAACTTGGTGGAATCAGGCGCGAGATCACCGCCGAGTAGAGCAACATCAGCAGCAACAACGCAGCCAGCGCCAGTAGCCCAAACACCAACAGGCGAAGCAGGCGCCGCAGCGCCGCCGCCAGTCCCTCCCTCGCGAGCTGGCGGATGAAGGAGATCAGCCAGATGGCGACGAGGCCCAGCACCACAACAAGCAGGCCAATCATGATCGCCAGCACGACATTGGGATCGATCGATAGCGGCGCTGAACTGTTGCTGGGAGCGGGCGCTGATGTCGTTCCTGTGGTAGTCGTACCACCTGAAGGTGTCTGGCCACCCTGGCCGCCGTGCGGCTGGCTGTTCGATTGGGGGAAGAGATGGCTAAGCCAGGAACCGAATGCTCCGAAGGCATGGCCGATCCCGCCTGCCATCGCTGCCCCTAGCGGCCCCAGCAAGTTGAAGACACCAGTGAGGTAGAGCAGATCGATTGCCAGCACGCCAATCAATGCGGTCAGCCCAAACAGACTGAGGAAGCGATACCACCGCTGCGGCGCCGCGGCGCCGCCTGCGTTTGCGTCTGTCTCAACAAAGGCAGGCGCCGTGCGTAGGGCGATCATCCGCGCGAGGCTGATCGCAATCAATCCGCCAGCGATGAAGAGCGGCAATGCCACAAGGCTCGTCACATAGAAGGTAAGGCGATACATGAGCGGCGCAGCCAGCAGGAACACCACCGCGATCACTCCAAGCTCCCACTTGAATGAAGTGAGCAGCCAGCGATGCGGGCGCTCCGGCTGGCGCATGTATTGCTGCACAAAACTGATCGCGCGCAGATAGAGATACAAGAAGGCTCCGGCGGTGGGAACAGCGACCACGACCAGCGGAATAATTGGGGCGACGGGCAAAAAGACGGTGACTTGCAGGTAGAGCAGCACGCCGATCAACACGAGGACGCCAATGTGAAAGAATGGGTTGATCAGTTCGCGCGCCCGCCTGCTGAGCGTGGCGACCCAGGTCACATACCCCAGATACCCCCAGACACAGAGCGCCATCCAGATGGTGAGGCCAAACAGGCTCAACACGGCGCCCGCAATATCTACCTGGATCACCAGCAGCAGAAACAACGCAACTAGCGCCACCACCTGCGCCTCCATCAGGCTGAACGCCGCAGGGATCAACAGCCAGCGGATCATTGGCGGGGCGCTTCGGTCGGCGGTCGGCTGCGTTTGCTGGGCGCCGCGGGTCGGCCCTGTTGGCGCAGGAGTCGGCCCGCCGGGGTTAGCCGATGGATTTGATAAGCTCATTCCACACCTCCCTGCCTCCAATATAGTAGACGGGCAGATCGTAGGTCGAGACGCCGCTCTGCGCCTCGCGATGGCCCACCAGCGCCAGATGCGCGCCCACGCCTGAACGCCGCAAGTCCATCAGATAGGCCACCGTCTCCGCGCGCAGCGCATGCGTGGTGGAGACCAGCACCACCGTCGCGCCCAGGCCAAAATGTGACCGTTGCGTGGCAAGCAACGCCTCGATAGGTGGCCCCACCTGTGGCGCCACCTGCGCAAGCGCCGTCAGGATGCGCTCCTGTTGCTCTTTGCGATGGCTCGGCGCCAGCCAGACAACGCCAGGCGCTATGTTGCCCTCACGCTCCCAGGCTGGCGTCAGGGGCACTCCCTGCCCTGGGTACACGCTTCCCATCCCTATGACGTTGGCGACGCCCATCATGTTTCGTGGCTGCGTGGGAACCCACTGCCGATACGTCAGGGAGACACCTGTGGAGTCGTTGACGCTCGATCTCACGGCAGGCTCCACTTCGGGTGTGAGGGGAATCAGCGTGCTATTGGAGATCAGCCCCGTCGGGATGCGCTCTTCGAGCGCCTGATAGGCCAGCGAAGCGGCGGCGCTGACGCTCAATTCGAGGAAGATGGGATCGAGGCCGTAGCGAATGACCTGCTCTGTGCCGACATCAAGCGCGATGACAAAGCGATATTGCCCGCTTGGCTCAAGCGCCTTCGTGCGTAGCTTATCCAGCCGGGCAGTTGCCTTCCAGTGGATGTGGCGCGGGTCGTCGCCTGGCTGGTAATCGCGTGTGCCAGCGGTACGCATAGGGTCTTCGATCAGGCGGCGCGGCGTGGGCAATTCGCCGAAGGGGGCCAGCGCGGGAAAGGTCAACTCGTTGAGTGGCATGATCAGCGGGAACACCACAAGCGTCGTCTCCGCGCTCTCCGGCGTGGCGCGCTCCTGTGAGCGGCTCAGCCAGCCAAGCGGATCGCTGCTGGTCAGGCGGACTGGCCCAATGCGATAGACGCCACGCGCCGTGCTGCGCAGGGTGTGGGTGCGCGTCAGCGAGCTTCTGCCCCAGAGCGCCATCAGATCGAGCAATAGATAGCGCCGGAAGCGATACGAGTTGCGGGTGACGCCCGTCACCGGCCTGATCACCTGTGGCAGATCGGTCGCGATCTCAAGCCAGGGCAGAGGCAACGCCTGCTCGTTCTCAACGGAGATCTCGAAGGGAACCGCCTCCCCAAAGAAGGCGCGGGTCGCGCCCCAACGCGCCGAGAGCTTGATCTCGCGCTGGGCGCGACGATACCAGATTTCCGGGAGAACGCTCACACCCAGGATCAGCAGCCCGACGATGGCTATCACTGGTTGTTGGAGGAGCGCGCCAAGCAGTGTGACACCAACCGCGAACACATACCACCAGCGATGCCGCCGCAGGATAGGATCGGGCTGGCGAACAAGCCGCCGGGCGCGCTGGCGTTTCGAGGACGCCGCCGAGAGTGTTTGTAGCGCCATATGCTTTGCCTTCTTACCTAACCCCCAACCCCCTTCCCTAGCAGGGAAGGGGGTATCTTTTTAGTTTCCGGCGGGAGGTGTGCGCCCGTCGGTTGACGCAGTTGACGCAGGAGCCGCCTGTGGAGGGGCTTGTGGCGCCGCTGGCGTTGGAGGATAGACGGGTGGATAGGCTGGTGGGTACATCGGTGGATACATTGGCGCAGCCTGGCCTGGGGCAGAGGGCGAATAAGGCGCGGCGGGATACGCCACCGGCGGATATATCGGCGCGCCGGGAAGGGCAGGCATACCCGGCATACCTGGAACCGCCTGCCCTGCCATGACGGGCGCCCCCGGAACGCCAACTGCGGCGACGCCAACCGGCGCGGGCTGCCCCGGCTGCAACGCTTCCACTGGCACGGCGGCGCTGTTGACGATCTCGCTCATCACCTTATCGGCGGTCATACCTGCCAGGCGAGCGCGTGTCTCGATGATCAGCCGGTGCGCCAGCACGACAGGGGCCAATTGCTTCACATCGTCAGGCTCCACATAGTCGCGTCCGCGAATAGCGGCGAGGGCCTCGCTGGCGCGGTAGAGCGCAAGGGCTGCGCGTGGGCTGGCGCCAATCGTCACGGCAAGATGGCCGCGTGTGGCGCGCACGATGGAAAGCAGATACGCCTCGACATCGGGCTGCCAGCGCGCCTGGCGAATCACCTGCTGTAGCGCGACCACCTCGGCGGCGGAGGCGACCGGTTTGAGGTCGTCCAGCGGCTCCTCCGTCTTGAAGCGATGCAGGATGGTCAGTTCCTCGGCGGGGGTGGGGTAGCCCACACGTACACGCATCAGGAAGCGGTCGAGCTGCGCCTCAGGCAGAGGGAAGGTGCCATCCAACTCGATTGGATTCTGCGTGGCAAGCGTCAGGAAGGGCGCGGGCAGCGGATACGTCTCGCGATCCACCGTCACCTGGCGCTCGGCCATCGCCTCCAAAAGGGCCGATTGTGTGCGCGGCGTCGTACGGTTGATCTCATCGAAGAGCAACACCTGGCCGAAGATGGGGCCTGGACGGAAGACGAAATCACCACGCTTTTGATCGAAGAAACTGACGCCTGTTACGTCGGTCGGCTCCAGGTCGGGCGTCCCCTGGATACGCTGAAAACTGGCGTCGAGTGCGCGCGCCAATGACTTCGCCAGCACGGTTTTTCCCATGCCGGGGGTATCTTCCAGGAGGACGTGGCCATCGCTCAGCAGCGCGACCAGCAAGAGGTCAATCACGTTGTCTTTGCCGACGATCACCCGATTGACGGTTGATCGCACGTTGTCGGCGAAGCGTTTCACCGCTGAGAACGGTGGTAGTGAGGAGTTTGAGGGGCTTGGCTGCATGAAAAGATTCGCTCCCTTGCATCTAGCGCATCTGGCGTTTCAAGCGTTTCCAGCGAGGCGTCCGCATGTTGGCGTGCGTCATGTGTTTTTGGTTGAATGCGCATACTGTGGCGCAATGTGTACGTAGAAGTTACGCATGCGCCGGTATGCTTGTATCAAGAACTACGGGACGTGGATACGGATTCTCACCCTGTTGTTTCCTGTCTCGCCCTGCCGAGCATCCACCGCTTATACTACAAGAGCGCGCCCCGAATGTCAACGGCAAGCATCCTGCGGATGAGCGCGCCAATGAACCAATCGTGCGTGGTATACTGGCTTAACGACGCCGTATGGGGATCAGGCGACTATTACGCCTATTCGATAACATCTAAGCGTGTGTGAGGAGGAATGATCATGATCAACGAAGGAAGAGCGGAAGATGCTCCACAACACTTCAGTGACGAGGAACTCGCCTGGGTACGAGAGCATCTGGCGCAGTTGCGCCAATCCGTTTCCGGGCAGCGCATTGTGATCCAGAGCCTGGGGATCGCCTTCGTACTTGGCCTCGCCGCTCATATCGGCGGCTACGCGCTCAAAGAGTCGGTGACGATTGAGCCTTTTAAACTGATGGCCGACCTTCTCTATGCGCTGGGGTGGGCGCTGTGGACCGGGGTTGTCGTGGCCCTGTTCGTCGAGGTCATTCCGAGGGTCAAACAGCGTCAAATCAAGCAGGCGCTCGATGCCTACGAAGCGGCGCTACGTGAGAAGGTTCGATCTGGAAGCGCCCGAACCTCAAAGGGCGATGCTTACACGCATTAAGTCATTAAGTCTACATGGTATACCATGATAAACCGTGATATACATGGAGGAGGCGCATAGATGGCGCAGCATGAACGCGGATTGAAACTTCGCAGCCGCGACGGTCACTTCGAGATGGCTTCGTTTGAGTTGAAGCAACAGCCTGAGGGCTTCTGGATGTGGGTCGCCTGCGATTTTGGAGATCACAACGGCGGCCACTGGCTGGCGCCCGACCCCGAAGACGCCAGCCCAACCGGCCCTGTCGTCGTCACCTCCACGCCGTATTGCTGGCCGTCAGCGGTAGACGCCTTCGCCGCGCGCGACCGCTGGGAAGACCAGCAGAAGTAGCCCGACACAACGATGGAACTTCCCGAAGAACTACGCGCGGCGCTCGACGACGCCTGCTCAGCCTACTCGACGAAAGAGCTAGCCGCCGCCGCCCAGCGCCTCTCGGATCGCTACCGTGGGCTGAGCGCCACTCAACGTGCGCCGGGCAAGACACTGGAAACACCTGACACGCTCAACGCGCGCTCCGCCGTCGCCTACGCCGCCGCGCGCCTGCCAGCCACTTTCGCCGCCACTGCCGCCGCCCTCCATCAGGCGCGTCTACGTATCCCGGCATGGCGCCCGCAATCACTGCTGGATGTCGGCGCGGGATTGGGCGCGGGATTGTGGGCGGCGCAAGCAGAGTGGCCCGATCTTGAACAGGCCACCTTGCTCGAACGTGCGCCGCAGATGATTGCGCTAGGCAAGCAACTCTGCGCCGCTGCCTCAGCGTCCACCATTCGCGAGGCGCGCTGGCGAGAGGCCGACGTGACTGGCGAATGGGGTGCAACTGAACGCGCATACGATTTGGTGGTGGCAGGCTATCTCCTGGGGGAGCTTGCGGCCCCGCCGCGCGAACGATTGATTGAGCGGCTGTGGGAGAAGACGGCTGGCGCGCTGGCGCTGATTGCCCCTGGAACACCAACCGGCTTCGCGCACATCCACGCGGCGCGCTCGCAATTGTTGGCGGCTGGCGCAACTATCCTGGCGCCCTGTCCGCACGACGGCTCCTGCCCCATACGCCCGCTTGCGCCGCCGGATGAAGAGCCAACCGCCGTAGAAACGAACGCAATAGGGCCTGGCCAGGCTGGCAATTGGTGCCATTTCACGCAACGGCTGGCTCGTTCGCGCCTGCATCGCCAGCTCAAAGGCGGCGAACTGGCCTACGAGGATGAGAAGTTCTCCTATGTGATTGCGGTTCGCCCAGGCAATTCGGCTCTGCCAGCGGCTCCTATCGAGGGGCGTATCGTGCGCCATCCGCAGACTCGCCCAGGTGTGGTGACTCTTGAGGTCTGCGCACGCGAAGGTGGCCTGGAACGGCGCATCATTCCTCGTCGCGAACGTGAAGCCTTTCGGCGGGCGCGCGACCTGCGTTGGGGCGATGCGCTGGAATGAATCGAGCGCCGCTACCCCAAAATGGCCTGTAACGATGCGGCGTACCGGGTTGATGTGATACAGTGATACCGTTAATGCTGTGGCGCTGGCGCGTCACACATCGAGGAGCATGCGCTACACAGACGAGCGTAGCAGGTAGCACGCGGAGACGTAGCGCAACGCAATTCAGCAGCTCTGCTGCTCTCAACCACAAAGGGGTTCTCATGCGCTTCCTGGGAACAACGGCCAACATCATCTATCTCATCCTGGGCATCGTGTTCGCGGTTCTTGGCCTCCTGGTCATCGTAGGCTCGCTCGCCCTTCAGGACTACGGCACAACCCTCTATGGTGTCATCTTGCTGCTGCTTGGCGGCGCGCGTATCGCCTGGAGCATTGTACGCATGCGGGCATTTTCGGCGATACAGCAAAGGCAAAGGCAAAGGCAACAGCAGCAGCAGCAGCAGATGTTCCAGCCGGGCTATCCACCCTACCCACAGCAGCCGGGCGCCTATCCGCCACAGTATCCGCCCTATCCACAGCAGCCAGGAGCCTATCCTCCGCCGTATGGCGCGCCTGGGCAGGTTGGCGCGCAGCCAGGAGCATATCCGCCTGCTCAGTATCCACCAGCACAGTACCCGCCTCAACCAGGCGTTTACCAGTCGCCCTATCCGCCACAGGGCGGCCAGCAATAGCGGATGGAAGCATCCATAGTGGCGGATGCGCTGGCAGTTCATTGGGGTTTGCCGCGTCCGCTTAAGATCACACCGCTCGCGGGTGGAACGAATAACCTTGTCTATCGCGTGACAACGCCAGACAAGGAATTCGTCCTCTCGCTGGCGGGAAACTACGCGGACGAGTGGCGGCTACGTTTCACGCAAAATGTATTGGCGCAGTTACAGGACAACGGACTGCCGTTCGCGGTTCCTGTGTTTCTTCCTACCCATACCAGCGCACTGGCGGCAAGTGTAGATATTGACGGGTGCTCCGCGCTTGCCACACTTACCCGGCTGATTCCAGGCGCCGCGCCCGACCGCCACAACCTCGCACAGACGTTGGCCTGTGGCGCCGCGCTGGGAACGCTCGACGCCGCGCTCGCCCGTGTCGAGGTTACTGAAGATGAGGCGTCTAGCTGGCGATCCTACAGCGACCTGGCGCGCTGCCATCCTCTGGTTCCCGACCCGCTCGAAGCGATAGCCACACTTCCTGTGGACGCAGCCATACGACAGCGACTGGCGGATCGCTATACCTGGCTGGTCGAACGCATTCCAGACGTCTACGCCAGCCTGCCACAGCAGCTTTGCCATGAGGATTACGATCCCTCTAATGTGCTGATCGAGGGCGAGCGCGTCACGGGCGTGGTGGATTGGGAGTTTTGCACGCGCGACGTGCGGGCGATGGATTTGACGGTCGCGCTGAGCTGGTGGCCGATCCAGCGGCTTGGCAGCGGCGACGAGTGGCCGATCATGCGCGCCTTCCTGCGAGGCTATGCGCAAGCGCTGCGTCTCACCGAACCGGAGATCGAGGCGCTGCCATTGCTCTTGCGAGTGCGTTCGTATACCTCGTTAATCCACCGCATCGGGCGGGTGCGCCAGGGGATCAGCCCACACGAGGCGGCGATTGATCGCGCGCGCGCAGCCATCGAACGCGAGGAGTGGCTGAACGTCAACGTCGCCCAGTTGATCACTATTGCGCGTGAAGAGATGGGGGTATAACACACAAAATATAGCCCCTCTCCCGCCGCAGCGGGGGAGGGGTTGGGGTGGGGGCCAAACGTCCGCCCTAGTTCCGGCTGTTGCCAAAGATGCGCAGCAGGAACAGGAAGAGGTTGACGAAATCGAGCAGCAGGCGGAACGCGCCAATCAGCGCCACACGCGCCACCGCGTCGGTATTCCCGCTGCTATACGCCGTGATGGACATCGCGTTGCGTTTGAGCCACTGCGTGTCGTAGGCGATCAGCCCAGTGAAGATCAGCACGCCAGCGAAGGTGATGACCCAGTAGAGGATCGGGCTGGCGAGGAAGATGTTGACAATGCTGGCGATGATCAGCCCGATCAGCGCGACCAGGAAGACCGCCCACAGCTTTGAAAGATCGAGCCGCGTCACATAGCCAACGACCGACATCACCCCAAACATTGCGGCGGTGATCAGGAAGGTTGTCGCGATACTTGCGGTCGTATACTCGACGAAGATGCCCGAAACCAGAAAGCCAAAGACAACCGCGAAGACTGCGTACAACACGCCGCCAAGCGCCGGATTGGCGCGTCTGACAATGGGATAGAAGCCAAACCCTAATCCCAGGTAAACCACAAAAGCGACAATCAGAGCCACCGGGTTGAAGATCAGTGCGCCAAGGCCACTGACCTGCCCGTTATGTATCGCGCTATTGGCCGCCTGACCGACCGCATAGGCGACGCCGAAGCAGATGACCAGCCCACCGGCCAGCCAGAGGTACGCCTGGCGCATCACCGCCGCGAAGTCTAGCCCTGCTGCGCCTGCGCCGGGGTAGGCGTAGGGATTGGCTCCAGGTGCCCCATAGGGTGAACCATAAGGAGAGCCATACGGATTATTGTTGCTTGGATACATGTGACATATCCTCCTGTTGGGCGGAACATGCTGACCGCCCGCTCCATGCTTTCTCTACACAGTATACGTTCGCGTAGCGCCAAAGGGTCTCTCGTTCCTGGCAGATCATAGCTCAGAGAGGGAACGCATGTCGCATGCCAGAGGGATTCCTGCCTGCCGCCAACCAGGCGTGATATTTGCGACTATTCGCATCTGCAAACTCGCGCATACGCATCTTGTTGTACAAGCTATTGGTGTGTTATGCTATCTTTTGTATTCCCCTACACAACATCTATAGGGAGATACACCGCAAAAGCCAAAGTAGATGGATGGAGGCATACATGCTTGCGTTGCGTCGAGTCTTTAGTGACAGCACCCCAGGAGTACGCTCCAAAGTCATCGGATTGTACGGTTTCCTGATAGCCGTAAATGCTGGTCTGTGGATTCTTACCTTGCTTGCCGCAGTCCGTTATCCACTCATCCTCGTCGTAGCGTTGCCTGCCTATGGCTTTGGCTTGCGCCACGCGGTTGACGCCGACCATATCTCAGCGATTGACAATGTGACACGCAAGCTGATGCAAGAGAAAAAGAAGCCAACGACTGTTGGGTTTTTCTTCTCGCTTGGCCACTCAACGGTTGTCTTCTTGATGGCGGCGGCGATTGGGTTGGGGTCTGTCTATATCAAAGACAACCTGGCCAACGACAACTCTCCCCTCAAGACCTATGGCGGCTTGATTGGCACGTCCGTCTCCGCGCTCTTCCTCTTCGCCATCGCCATCATGAACATCATCATCCTCGTCGAGGTGATCCGCACGTTCAGGCAGGTGACGAGCGGCGGGGTCTATGATCAGGACGCCATCGAGGAATACCTGAACAAGCGTGGATTCTTTGCGCGCATCTTCCGTGGCCTTTTCAAGACGGTGGACGCAAGCTGGAAGATGTATCCCATCGGCTTCTTGTTTGGGCTTGGCTTCGATACAGCGACCGAGGTGGCGCTGCTCGCGGCGACCGGCGCGTTCGCCACACAAAACGTCCCCTTCTATGTCGTGCTGCTGCTGCCGTTGCTCTTTACGGCGGGCATGAGCCTTGCCGACACTACTGACGGTGTGATGATGTTGGGCGCCTATGGGTGGGCGTTTGTCAAGCCGGTACGCAAGCTGTTCTACAATATCAGTATCACGCTGGTCTCAGTGATCGTGGCCGTGTTTGTTGGCGCGCTTGAAACGCTGAGCATCATCCAGGGCCAGTTCAACCTGGGCGGCCCATTCTGGGATCAGGTGAACTTCCTCAACAACGGCAACGGCGGCTATAACTTTGGCTATATCGGGGCGGGCATCATCCTCATCTTCATTCTGAGCTGGTTGCTTTCCACAGTGATCTACCGCGCCAACCGTTATGATGAGATGGAGGCGCGCATTGTTTCGAAGCCAACAACAGGTGGAGAAGCAACGCTAATGGCTACCCCACAAAGCGTAAGCGATGCGCAGCCAGGCGCAGCAGAACGGGCCAGCTAACCTCGCTCGTGGAGCATGAAGCAGGCGAAACACCTTCTCGTTGAGAGGAGGTGTTGCTGTACTTGCTGTATTCGGCCATGTATCACTCGTTCGCTGCAATGGCAAGCTCATGGGGCGAGGCGTCAGGGAAGGGCAACGCCATCTGGCGCGCGGCTGCATTGACGGCCGTCCAGACGCCACAGCGCAGCAGGAAAATAGCGCCGGGGCGTCCGCTATCGGTCGTTGCGGTGAATAGACAGCCCATGGAGGGAATGCCAACGGCAGCGCCGCCAAACGGGAAATCACGCTGTTGCTGGCTCAGCGGCACAAGCGCCTGGGCGCACAGCGAATCCGCGTACGCCTGCCACGTGAAGGGAATAAATGAGACCTGCCACCTGCCATTCCACCTGACCATGATGGATTCCACCGCATCGCCCGCCAGATGGGTGGCCGCGAAGGCTCCCTCAGCGAACGGAGCGGCGCGCGGCGCAGAGAAATAGCGCCAGGTGGCGACAAAGTGTACCAGAGGATCGCCAGTGGGTGTGGGCGGGCAGAACGAGACACAGGGAATAGTCGCACTGGGGGTATAGGGAAGCGGCTCAGGGATGGCGCGCCCTGGATTGGTATTGACTTGAAGCGTCAGGGCGGCGTACAAGATATGGCTTGCCACCTGAATATGGTTGCTGGCGTCAAGATAGTGATCGCCTGGCTCCAGGGTAATGGGGGCAAGGCTAAACACTTCGCTGGGTGGTTGGAGCGTGCTGAGCGCGTCGTCGGTGGTCTTGATGAGCGCATGAAGCTGCGCAGGGGACAGGCGATTGAGCGTTGCATGGAGGTTCAAGATGCGCCCTAACGATGGGTCTTCGATCACATCACCTGCGCTGAAATGGGTGATCAATGGACAGGTGTCATTTGGGGAGGCGGGCGCGCTGATCGTGCAACGCAGCGGCGGAAACGGCGGCGCGACATACACGAAGTGGTTGAGGCCGACACGCAGTTGAAGCGCCTGCCAATTGCTTTCCGTTTGCCAGGCGTTGAGCGATTCTCCATTGAGCCAGGCTCTTCCCCAGGGCGCGCCATATTCGAGATACACAGTACCCGCATTAGGAGCCAGCGTGGTGTTTGTGTTGAGGATGCTGCTCGATGCGCCACTGGCCTCACGCCAGGCGAAAACGACGATCAGCGCCACAGCCAGCACTGAGAGCGCAGCGCCCACACGCCGCTGGATAATGTTTCCGCTGGAGCTGTTGCGTCCAGCCTTATCGATCTTTTCGCGCGGGGTAGCCTCGGCGCGCAATGAGGAGATTTCGAGTTCGGCAGTGTCGTTTGTGTCCATCGTATCCATCGGCGCCTCCTCATTACAATACTCATGACGGATAGGTGGAAAGCGGTCAATCACTACTACTCCTGCCCACGCAGCTCACGAATCTGCTGTTCGATGGGCGGAATGTTGATATAGTCTTCGTCCAGCAGCTTATAGGCGCGTTGCAGGTAGAGCGCGGCCAACTGCGGGCCGGAGGAATCGCGCGAGAGTGCGGCGCTGGCAAGCTGGTCGGCGCGATATTTTTCCGGCAGGCTGCTGGCAAGCCGTTTAAGTCGGGCGCTCACTTCGGCCAACTGGCGCTGATCGTTCACATCCAGCGCATAGCGCGCCTGGCTGATCAAGCGAGCGATCTCGCTCAGGCGATCTCGCTCGGAGAGCATGCTGTCGGCCACTGCGTCAATATCTATATCATCGAGCGATGAGGCGGCATCCGTGCTCTCTGTAACCGTCGTCCTCCCAGTGAAACCGGATGAAGGGGAGGCGGATGAGGGAAGCTCAGGCCAGCGTTGTTGGTAGCGGAGATACGCCTGCCCATAGCTGGCGCACGCCTCGGCGGCGTAGGCAAGCCGCTGGCTTTCGTCATCAATCAGCAGCGTGCCCATGTCGCATAGGTCGTCGTCGCGCTGCTCGGCCAACTGGCGCAACATCTCCACCCCTGGCACGTCTTCGAGCATTGGAGGAATAGGCATCGCGCTCAGGTTGTTCTCGCTGCTCATTGCTTCAAGGGGAATCTGTCCGACAAGCATCGGCGGCAGATACTTTCCAATCGAGAACTGAATCGGCAGGATCACACAATACGTCGCCAGAATGCGTGCGCCGCCGCTCGTCCGCGCGAACAGAATCGCATGCCCATGTGGTTCGTGTGGATCACCACGTTCAAAACGAAGATCCATCCGCAGTCCTCCTTCTCCCGTAATGGCATATATGGCTATCATATCTCTCAGCACGGCGCGATGCAAACCCGCGCCGCCAGCTTTCCGTCACCATAGCGCCCACCTGCTTGCTGCAAAGCAGAGCGCATGTGTACAATAGCGCCAAGAACTATCCCTGCCGTCTCAATGTCTCGTGATGTCTCGTGATGTCTCGTGATGTCTCGT
>JAJPIU010000183.1 GCA_021324535.1 Pseudomonadota bacterium | reverse complement strand
CGACGCGGGGCGCGAGGAGTTACGCCGATTCTGGGCAAAATGGGAGTTCGTCGCGTCAAAGATCAACGAATTGCGGGAGGGCAACGATGAGCGGACTGCTTGAGTTTTTCAACGAGTATTTCAATTTCAGGCGCATCGCGCGAGAAAAGCGCGAGTACAGGCAAAAGCAGGCACAGGTAAACGCCCTGCCGGAAGACTACCGCTATGTGTACCACAAAATCCAGCACTATATGTGGGGGCATGCGGGTGGGTCGGGTATGGATATGATGCCGATACTCTCCGATCTGATCGAACTGTTCGAAACGGGCGCGGCGGAGGGCAAGCCCGTGTTGGATGTGACGGGCGAGGACGTGGCTGGGTTTTGCGACGAACTGCTGCGCAACGCCAGAACGTGGACGGGAGGCCGTCGCGAGGCGCTGAACAACGACATCATGCGCAAATTTGGAAAGGGGAAGGGTGAGTAAAATGGCGCCCAACGCAATTCAAGTGAACGGTGTGCGGAAATCTTTCAAGGCGACACAAGTCCTGAAAGGCATTGATTTCGAGGTGCGACGCGGCGAGATTTTCGCCTTGCTTGGCTCGAACGGCGCAGGCAAAACAACGACGATCAACATCCTCTCAACGCTACTGAAGCCCGACGGTGGGAACGCAAGCGTCTGCGGCTATGATGTGACGCGCCAGCCCGAAAAGGTGCGTGAGAGTATCAGCCTGACCGGGCAATTCGCCGCCGTGGACGGCATCCTCACAGGGCGTGAAAATCTCATGCTGATCGCCAACCTGCGCGGAGTTCCCAACGCGCGAAAAACCGCAGATACGCTGCTTTCTCGCTTTGGGCTACGCGACGCGGCGAACCGTCGGGCGGCCTCGTATTCCGGCGGCATGACACGCAGGCTCGACATCGCGATGAGCCTGGTCGGGACGCCCTCAGTCATCTTCCTTGACGAGCCGACGACCGGACTTGACCCAGAGGGGCGGCTTGAAGTCTGGAAAACCGTCAAGGCGCTGGCAGATGGCGGGACAACGATTCTGCTGACGACACAATACCTGGATGAAGCGGAACAGCTCGCCGACCGCATCGCCATCCTGCACGGCGGGAAAATCATTGCGAGCGGGACACTCGACGAACTCAAAAAGCTGTTCCCGCCTGCGAAGGTCGAATACATCGAAAAGCAGCCGTCATTGGAAGATATTTTCCTCGCAATCGTGGGCCAGAAGGAGGCCAAGTAAATGAAGGTGTTGCACGATACCGTAGTGCTGCTTGGGCGCTCGATGCGCCATATTCTACGCAGCCCCGACACGATTATCACCGTCTTGATCACGCCCATCATGATCATGCTGCTGTTCGTCTACGTGTTGGGTGGCGCCATACAAACAGGCGACAGGAACTATGTGAATTACCTGTTGCCGGGCATCCTGCTGATCGCCATTGCCAGCGGAATCGCCTACACCGCCTTACGTCTGTTCAACGACGTTCAGCAAGGGTTGTTCTCGCGGTTCCACTCCATGCCGGTGTCGCGCTCGTCAGTCTTGTGGGCGCATGTGCTGACATCGCTTGTTTCCAACGCCATTTCGGTGGTGGTCATCATCCTCATCGCTCTCATCATGGGCTTCCGCTCAAGCGCGAGCGTGGTGGAGTGGCTTGAGGTAGCGGGGATACTCGTGCTCTTCACGCTGGCGCTGACATGGCTCGCGGTGATCGCCGGATTGAAGGCAAAATCCGTAGAAGGCGCAAGCGCGTTCTCGTACCCGCTCATCTTCCTGCCGTTCATCAGCTCTGCATTCGTCCCAACGGCGAAGATGCCCACCGTCGTTCGCGTGTTTGCGGAGAACCAGCCTGTCACGGCTATCGTGAATACGGTGCGCTCTCTGTTGAACTCGCAGCCGGTGGGAAACCAGATATGGGTTGCCCTTGCATGGTGTGTCGGGATTACCGTTGTGGCGTTCTTCTTCTCGATGCTTGCGTACAGGCGCATTCCATAAGCAGACCAGGCAAAGTATCGCATACACGGCTGAGCAAGGGGGAGATGGTTCCCTCATGCTCAGCCTTTCATCATACCTGCTCTCTGCGCGCCCACTGCTCTTCGGCCATGCGCTCGAAGACGCTCGTGGCCTCCGCCGCAGTGGGAACCGTACGAATATTCTCATCGGCGAACTCCTGCGCGCCCGGATACCCGCTTGCGATGATGGCCTGCGCCGCCGCGTCCACATCATACGCCGTGCGCCGATGCTCATATCCCTCTGGAGTCAGCAACAGCCAGTAAGCCCCTGGCTGGTCGGCGTAGGGCATGCCCACGCTGCCCGCGTTGATGATGCGCAGGTTGCCCAACCTGGACAGGCGGCGCTCGAACTGCATATGGGTATGCCCGCAGACGACGTACTGCTGTTCGATGTTGGCAAAGATCACCGCGAGGCGATCATCCGGGGTCGCTGGCGTGAAGATTTCCTCATCGTTACGTGGGGTGGCGTGGCAGAAGAGGATGGTTCCCAATCCGTCAACCGAGAGCGTCAGGCGTTCAGGCAAGCCCGCCAGGAAATCTCGCTGATCGCGTGTGATCCGTCCGGCGACGAACGCCATTGCCTCGCGCACATGATCTGTCATATCCAGGTTGGCCGACGTCCCATCGAACGCCGCGACCACCTCTCGATCTGCGTTGCCACGAATGAACTGCGCCCGGTCGCCAAGCTGCATCAGGCGTGTGAGTGTTTCCGCTGGCATGGGGCCAGCTACGATGTCGCCACCAATCACGATCAGATTGGGCTGAATCGTCTCAAGCTCCGCCAGCACAGCGTTCAGCGCGGGCAGGTTCCCATGTATGTCGTAGAGCGCAGCTATTTTCATTGCGGATACTCCTTTGCCATAGGCGTTGGTACTCTTTCTATCCTATGCCAGAGGAGGGATCGAGAGAAAGGGATTTGCTATGCTGATAGCATGTCAAAAAACGGATGTTTCGCCGCATTGAGCAATTGAGCATAGGAGGCTTCTCCTCTCGTTCTCACTCATTACGCTCTCCTTGGCGATGAGCAAAAATGTAGCCAAACACAGCTGCGCCAATACTCGCGGCGCAGCCAATAAATAGGGGCAACCTGCCGCCATAGAGGTCAGCAACCCAGCCAAGCAGCGGGCCGCCAAGCGGCGTGGTTCCGATCAACAAGACGGTTTGTACGGCCAACACTCGTCCTCTGATATACGCATCGGACTCAATCTGAGCGAGCGCGGTTGTTGAAGTAGAGTACAGGATACTCGCGCCACCGATGAGCAGTGCGGCGGGTACTGCAAGGATCATGTTTGGCGCAATGCCTAACAGGAACGTGGCAATGCCCAGCGCCACCGCGCCAATGATCACATGCCGTAATTGAACCGTCCTGCGATGGGCGATTACGAGCGCGCTAAGCACCGAGCCAAGGCTCATGACGGAATACAGGATCGTATAGACCACCGTCGTTTGATGCAATCCTTTGGCGACAAACAGGGGCAGTGTCACCGAAAAGTTGTACGTCAGGATACCGATGACGGCGAGCATGATGAAGCTGATCCGCAGTGAAGATACCTTCCCGATATACTGCAAACCCTGGCGAATCTCGCCCTTCTGCCGTGGTCGGCGCTCCGCTCTGTAAAGCTCGCTACTTCGCATAAGCAACAGGCCTGCGATGACAGCAAGGTAGGAGGCGGCGTCAACGGTGAAGCTCCAGCCGTAGCCAGCGGTAATCACGAGCAGCCCTGCGAGCGCGGGGCCGATGACGCGAGAGACATTGACAATAGTGCTATAGAGCACCACCGCATTGGGAATTTGTTCGCCCGGTACCATTTCGCTCACGAACGAGCGGCGCAGTGGATTATCGAAGGCAAGAAATATCCCACCAGCTGTCGCCAGCAAGAACAAAGCGATCAGCGAGGGATGGGGCAAGAACGCGACAATCGCCAGACCGGTTGATTCGGCCATCTCCAATGTCTGCGTGAGGAGGAGCATACGACGCTTATCGTAGCGATCGGCGATCACCCCGCCATAGGCGGAGAGCAGAAGGATGGGACCGTACTGGCAAGCAGCCAGCAAACCGACATCCAGCCCGCTCTGTGTCAGGCGCAGCACAAGCAGCGTCAGCGCAACGTTGGTCAGCCAGTTCCCGCTGTTGGAAATGATCTGGCCGAAGAAATACAGACGAAAGTTTCGGGTATGCAAAGAACTGAAGGTGGTATCGAGGGTTCGCCGGATTGAGCCAAACAGCGCCATTCTGCCTCCAATTGAGTTGCTCGCTTTTTATCTAATGGAAGCGGCGGGGAATACGCTTCTTCCAGGCTGTCGGCAGAATGACATCCATCGCGTCGTCCACCGTGACGATGCCCAGCATCTTCCCGGCGTCGTCTACGATGGGTAGGGCCACCAGGTCTTCGTCCGCGATCAGCCGCGCCACGTCGCGCTCGTTGTCCAGTGGGTGTGCCATGCTCTCCACCGGACGCATAATCTGTTCCAATGTCTGCGCTGGATACGCCAGCAGCAGGTCGCGCAGCGTCACCACGCCAACCAGCCGCCCCTCCGTCCACAGCGAGAATGGCTGTGTGGGCGTGAAGTCCGCCGCGTGGGTATCTTTCGCGTCGCGGCGCGCGGGTGTGTTGGCGGCGCCGCCTGCTCCGTTGGCGCGGGGACGTGTGGCGCTTGTGCGTTTGATGGGCGCCGCAACACGCGCAGGCGGCGTATCTTCCTCAACCACATAGATTTCCGGCAGTTCGTTGGGCAGCGGATCGTCCAGGTCGGCGGCGGCCGCCTGTGTTTGAGCGCGCATTGTGGCGATCACTGCGCCGACAGTCGCCCAGCTTGGCACAGAGACGTACTCCGTCGTCATGATGCCGCCTGCGCTGTCATCCGGGTAGCCAAGCAGTTCCTGCACTTCCTCGGCGTCCTCGCGGTTCATGCGGCCCAACAGGTCGGCGGCGGCCTCAGACGAGACGCTCTGCACGCTTTGCAGCGCGTCGGTCGCCTCGTCCGGCTCCATCTCTTCCAACACATCAGCCGCACGTTCGGGATCCATCGCTCGCAGCAGTTGTCCCTGTTGCTCGTCTTCCAGTTCTTCGAGGGTATCAGCCGCCTGGGCCTCGTCAAGTTCTCCTAGCAGCGCGGCGCCTTCTTGCGGCGTCAGTTGCTCCACCACGCGCGCCAGATCGGCTGGCTCCATCAGCGCCAGGCGTTCACGTGGGGCGCGCAAGCGAAGCGCGCCGCTATTGCTGGCGTCGGTGACGGGAGCCACCTGCGCCCAATCGATCAACTGCGGACGAGCGCCTACCTCTCGCCCAACGAGCGATGAGACGCGTCCACTCAGGCGGGGACCAACCAGCCGCCGCAGCAACGCTCCTGGCCCCACATCCACCGCGACTAGCCGGTAGACGCCATCCGCCAGCGCAAGATCGAGATCGTTGATGCGCACGATGCGCCGCCCCTCGACATCCACTACCTGGCGGTCGAATAAGCCATCATGGAGGAGAAGTTCCCCCGGACGGCGCTCAAACGCGCGCAGGTTGACTCCAGGGGAGCGCAACTGCACGCCGACGGTATCGAGGCTCTCTACCTTCTCCCAGGGAATGAAGACCTGGCGTGTTCCGCGTGGCGTTTTCAGCCGCGCCACCAGCCCCACCACAGGGGGATAGACATCGGTCGCGATGGGAGCAGGGGCTGCCATCGTCGCCACGTTTCCGCCGTTTCCCGTGTTTCCACTGTTTCCGGTATTCGCTACGCTTCCCTCACCTGCCTGGTTAGGTGACGCCTTCTCCGAGTTGGAGTCACCGACATAGACAACAAGGTCTTGCAGGGTAGCGACTTCCTCGCCGCCCGGTACGCGAATCGGCTTGTGTCGGAGTTCTGTCAACATTGGCATAGCTTTATCCTTGTCTAGCTTCCCAGGGAAGGTCTCCCGTTACGGTTATGACTGCATAAAAGGGATACCTATGGCAGGCAGCACAATGCTGGCAATCATCCAGACCGAGAGGATTGAGAGCAGCACGGTTGTTCCGTAGGCGATAGTGTTGTTGATCGGCCCGTTGACATATTTACCCATGATGCGTTTGTCATTCACGAGCAGCAAGATGTAGACCAGAAGGATCGGCAGCAACACGCCGTTGATCACCTGCGCGACGATGATCAACTGAATCAAAGGCAGGCCGGGGATCAACGCGACCAACGCGCCAATCACCAGCATGCCGATATAGATGCCGTGAAAGATCGGCGCCTCGCGGAACTTGAACGAGACACCGCGCTCGAAGCCAAACGATTCGCAGATGGCATACGAGGTGGAGAGCGGCACGACAGCCGCCGCCAGCAGTGATGCGCCCAGCAACCCTATCGCAAAAAGGATAAAGGCATATTGACCGGCAAACGGCTCCAGCGCCCGCGCTGCCTGCGCTGCGTCGCTGATTACCTCGCCCTGTCCGTGGCTGGCGACAAAGATCGTTGCGCCAGTGGCGATGATGATCAGCGCGGAGATGGTGTCGCCGAAGATTGCGCCCACATAGGCGTCGGCGCGCTCGGCTCCATAGTGTGCCATGTCAATGTTTTTCTCGGCGACGCTCGATTGCGCATAGACCTGCATATAGGGCGTGATGGTGGTGCCGACCGTGCCGACGAAGAGCAGGAGATAGGTGCTGGTCAGATGAAACGAGGGGATGATGGTCTGTGTGACGACCTGACCCCAATCGGGCTTGGCAAGCACGGCGGCGATAGGATACGACAGGAAGGCAAGCGTCATCGCCAGGAAGATTTTTTCAACGCGCCCATACGAGCCGCGTGTGGTGACGAACCAGACGCCAACGGCGGCAATGGGTACAGTAATATATTTTGAGATACCGAATAATTCAGAGGCGGCGGCGATACCGGCAAATTCGGAGATAGTGATCAACAGGTTGGCGACCAATAGTGTCAGCATGGCGAAGGCCGCGCCGCGCACGCCGAACCGCTCGCGAATGAGATCGGAAAGCCCTTTGCCGGTGGCGGCGCCCATGCGAATGCACATCTCCTGCACAACGGCCATACACACGGTGATGACGACGAGCATCCACAGTAGGCCATAGCCATATTGCGCGCCGACGGTGGCGTAGGTGGCGATGCCGCCAGCGTCGTTGCCTGCGTTCGCGGCGATCAGCCCCGGGCCGAGGAAGCTCAACGCGGCGAAGGGACGGAGAAACGGACTCTTGCGCCACTGGCGAAACTTTTGCGTCAGGCGCTGCGAAAAATCGGGGGTACGCTTGATCAGCGGGCGCGCAACACGGCGCGCGAAGCCCAGAGGGCCGGTCAGAACGGAGACAGGGATTTTCTGCTCCATGAGGCGCTCCTCTCATGGAGTATGCGTCAAGCCGGGCGCGGTTCACTGGAACCGGCCAGACAGGCGAATACTCAAAACAAGCGCCGACGCCATACGGCGTCGGAACCTGTGGGAGAGCGCCCCAGCGTATCTCAGTGTCTCTACAAGGGGGCTTTGCTCACTCGGTCAGGCGACAGGCGCCGCAGGCATCGCGTGGCGCGACATCCGACGGTGGCGGGTCAGAGCGGCGTTTATGGCTCTGACCCTGCTTTTGACTACTTGAACCTGCGTCCATCGAAGTGTT
>JAJPIU010000102.1 GCA_021324535.1 Pseudomonadota bacterium | reverse complement strand
GGACGCTGGCGGTCGTCAATCTTCGCCAGTTCGGCCAGTTCTTCGGCAAATTGCTGCTCGGCGTGTTGCCGCAGGACGGCTTCGAGGGTTTCGGTCTCGGTCGCGGTGTTCATGGTCTCAGTTTTTGTGCTCATGGTATGCTGGTTTCCTCCTCAGTAGCGGGCGGTTGAAACCGCGCCTAAGGGAGGCTCATGCCTCCACAAAGTCCGCCTGCGCGGACTAGGACTATGAAAATCAAGTTGTTCATGCAACAGTAATGACCGGCTTTAGACAGGGTATGCGTTGGCAACGGTTACACGCCGCCAGGATGGCGGTGGTACTTTATCTGTCTCTGGCGCCTGCCTTATTGTGCTGCTTGCCCGATGCGAACTCGTCGCAGCAGAGGAGTCCGCGAAGGCGGACTTTGTGTCATCCGCAAGGATGACCTTAGGCGCGGTTTCAACCGCCCGCCGCTGCGCCTCCTGCCGATTACGGCAGTTCATCGTACAATTGTTGGCGCAGGCGCATCGTATTCGTGAAGTCTTTGAGCTGGGTATGCGCGTAGTTGACGCGCCAATCGAACTTTCCCTCTTCGAGATGCGCAAACTCAAACGACTGGGTAGCCTCGGCAATGCTTGAGATCGCCAGAGCTGTTTGTGCCACAGTTAGTGTCTCGACCCAGGGCGCTACGACCTTTGTCTTGCTTTGATACATCCCTGGCGTGAGGCTGCTGGCAAAGGTACGCAACCCATCGAGATACGCGCGGCTGAACTCCTCATCCCAGGGCTGCGGCATGGCTCTGATCGCCTCTTCCCACTGTTGCGCTTGTTGGCTGCTACTAGCCTTGATCGGATAGCGCGCCAGCATATCAAAGGCGAAACTACGCCGCTCATTTTCTGCGGTATGATAGAGTAATTGCCCTGTATACGGGTCTGAGTGGTAATACCGCTTTGCTTCAGCCTCAACGGCATGACGCCAGCGCCAAAGAGGAAGCATCCATCCGGTAGCCTTATAGGACAGCGCGGCCTGTGTCCAACCATCGCGGATCTCTTGCATCCACTCATTCTTCTCGCCAAGCGCATCGATCAATTCGTCAGGCGTCAGGCCAAAGCGCTCCTGCCAGTGGACAGGGTTGACCTGCGCCAGCGCCTCGGTAAGCAGGAGCGCACGCGCGCCTTTGCTTTTGTGACGCTCCTTATCGGCGTTGACTGTCAGTCCATCGCGCGCCCATGCCGTCAGGGCTTCCTTTGGCGGAGTGGCGATCAGCTTGCTGTCGCGATGGTCGAGCATGGCGTCTGCCCGCTCGATTGCCCGCGTGGCGAACGCTGACCCTGGTAGGCGCGTCAGCAGCCGTATCGCAATCGCGCGGACGTCTTTGCCACGATCATCCAGCGCCGCCTCAAGGAATGGCTCATCGGCGAGCGAGAGGTTGATCTCGTAGCACTCTATCAGCTTTTCGCGTGTATCGGCTTTCTCCTGTTTCCAGACGGCCTCCACCCAGGCGCGGGCGCGTTCAGGTGCGAACTGGCGTGCCTGTCGCAGCAGCGCGAGCCGCTGTTCGAGCTTGCCCTCCTGCCAGATGTCATCAGCGTCGGGAGGCAGTTTGCCCGCCAGTTCGATCAATGTCGCGTCCACCCAGTCCCAGGAATCCACAAAGTGGCTGAGCCAGCGTCCGCGTTCGCCCAGCACAGGCGCCAGCAGCTTGCGATGTTCTTCGTTCCTGCCGTTGAACGCATCAGGCAGCAGATCAAATGGCAATCGCTGGCCTGCCCGGTTGAGCCGTTCAAGCGCCTCCGGCAAAAGGACGTTACTCTCTCTGAGCATGCGCCCAATCAGCGTAGCCGCGCCAGGGGAGCAAGGCGGACGTGTCTCCGGCGCGGCTGGCGTGGGCAGCTCTATGGTTTCTCGCGAGGTCTTTCCCGCCTGGCGATAGATCGCGAAAGCGCCAGCCCGCAGCAGCAACGCTCGTTCCGGTTCTTCTGTGGGTAGCGGCGCCGTCAGGTCATCAATTGGCGTATTGGTAGCTGTATCGGCTGCGCTATTGTGGCGGGCCGTCCCCACCAGAGCCAGCGTCACCAGTCCATCCATCGCTGATCCGCCCGATCCGTTTGTTCCGCTCATTGCTGCATCCCTCCCAGCGGATGATAATGGCCTTCGATCTCGGCGCCCATCACGGCCAGCGCGTCGTCTTCCCATTCGCAAGCAAGCGTCAGCGGATGGCCACCCGAAAGCGCCAGCAGCCGCCAGAAGTCGCCTTTGCGCAGCGGCAGCGTTGCGCCTGTTGTATCGCGCACGAGCCAGCGTGTCTTCTGCACGACCACAGGCGTCATATTCCGCAAGACACATGGGAAGCGTTCGAGCCAGGGCTGGCGCGCCAGCGCATCGCTCATCCCGCCATAAAAGCCTTCGATAGTCTCCGGCCCGGCGAGAGCGGAAGCGCGATCAGATGCGACATCCCGTCGTTCGACTTTCGCACGCAAGGGGTAAGCTCCAGGCCAGAAGAGCAACGTTCCCGCGAACCAATCGCCCGCAACGAACACCTCTGGGAAAGGTGTTTTGATGGAACCAGTTTGCAGGATCAGCGCGTTGCGATGGCTGTTGGCGCCTTGCAGCCAGACTCGCTGCGTGCGGAGATAGTTTTCTTCTTCGGTGAATTGCCCCAGAACCAGCCATTCATCGGTGACACGTTCGCCATGCGCGGCCACCTCTTCTGCGCTCAGGCTCCAGCCGATCATCTGGCGTACGTCATTGCGCAGGGCAGGGTCAAGCGTGTCGGCGCGGCGGTAGGCAGTCGTCAGCAAGGTGACACGTCCCAACCCACCAAGCAGGCGTTCTGGCCAGTCGGCGCCGGAGCCTGGAATACTCGCAAGTTGACGCACACGGTTAGCGAGTGTGCCTGCCTGACTATCCACCAGTTGCGCTGCCGCGCCCTCCCAAAAGCTGGACGGCTCCTCCTTCGCATCCTCCAATCCGTTGCGCATGAGATCGGTCAGCCAGAGGTCGAGTCGGTCGAGGCCTTTCGCTACTTTGGCTTCGCGCTGGGCGATGCGCTTGGCCTGCTCTTTGGCGCGCTGGGCGGCGGTCGCCTCATCCATCAGCTCATCACTCGGCGCGGCTTGTTTTGCTTCTTGTTTGGCTTTGTTTGCGGCGCGTTTCGCTAGCCAGCTCTGCACCCAATCAGGAGCCGCGCTTGTGGGAACCGCGTCGGGCATAGAAATAGCCAGCAGCATCAACCCCAGGCCGTGCTTGCACGGAAACTTGCGGCTGGGGCAGCTACAGCTTGCCTCGTTGGTCGCCAGGTCTACGCGCACCTGGTACGGGTCTTTCCCGCTTCCCTGGCATTCGCCCCACAGCGCGGCGTCGTTCTGGCCAAGACTTTTCCAGTGGCGTGTGTTGGCGAGTTTTTTGCCGTTGCTGGCAGAGCCGGAATCAGGCGCCAGCGCCACCACTTGATCACTCGTCAGTCGCACAAATCCCTCCCCCACATTCCCCAGGCTGATCATGGTAGTGTTTGATACGTTTGGACAACGCGAAGCAGCTTCGATCAGCGGTTATTTGATGGGTCTATCATAGCATTCCTGGCAAGTATGCCAGAAGCGGACGCCGTTGGGAAGTGAGATGGGTCACACTGGGGTCAGGCAATTCGGTGTAGCGAAATGTGAAAGACAGTCATTCTTGTGGGCGCAGGCCATCCAGCAGATACATGACAGCCTGTTCGCCATAGACGCGCCAGGAGAACGCATGCGGATCCATCGTCCAGATCAGCGCCATCCCCTCGTAAAGCGCAATCAGCGTCATCGCAGCCTTATCGGCGTTGGTTTCTCGGAACTCACCACTGGTGATCCCCTGCTGAAACAGTTCGGTGAAGACCTCACGATACTCATGCAATGCCTGGCTCAAAAAGTCGCGCACGGATTGACGACGTGCGGCGATGGCATAGAACTCCAGCATGACGGGTATTGCCACCGACATACGATCAATCATATTGGCGAAGGTATGTGTCAGCGCGAGGATGCGGTCACGTACGCTCCCTTCCTTGTGAAGCAACACCCGCACGCTACCCATCTCGGCCGAGAACATATTCCGTAGCAACGCCTCGATGATGGCGTCTTTGCTTTTGTAATAGAGATACAGGCCACCCTTGCTCACCCCGGACTCAGCGGAGATGTCTTCCATGCGCGCTTCGTCGAAGCCACGCCGCGCGAAGACGCTGAGCGCCGCCTCCAATATCCGGTTTTTGCGCTCTTCGCTGTTGTCCTCGCGCGGCATGGTATCCTCATCTAGCTAGGCGCTGAGCAGAGCAATTGCTCCGCTGGCTCACTCCTGATTATACGCCGATGTTTTTACGCCGTCACAGCAGCGGTAGATTGGTTGCGCTGGCGCCCATTCCAGGCGCGTGTCCGCAGCCAGAAGATCGCCAGCCCCACCAGCGCGAAACCGACGAACCAGGCAAGTGAGAGCGCCACGCTGGCCCCAGGCAGCGTATGCGTGAAGCCACCGCTGACGGCGATCTGCATCGGGCCATACGAGGGGAAATACTCCAGAAACCTCTTGTTGGCCAGTGGATTCTCGATGGGCGCCTGAAGCGAGGTATCAATCAGGCTGATCATGATGATCAGGAAGAAGCCAACCAGTTCACTTTCCACCAAAACACCCAACAACAGGCCCAATGCGCCGTAGATAAGCGCGGCGCATACGTAGCCTAGCAAGACAATGCCAAATGTCGTTGGCCGCCAGAAGAACAGCATGATGAGGACGGTGACCAGCGAGACAAAAGCGGCGACCCCCATCAGCGCCGTCACCTTTGCCGCCATCAACACTGGCTGGCGATAGCCGCTCAATACCAGGCGGCGATCAAAACGTGAGCCGTTGCGTGTAAAGCTGTAGAGCGTAAAGCCAACGATTAGTGTCAACGCATTGAAGCCCGACGTCAGCACGGTCATGTTGTGCCCGTTGACCTGCAAGAATGCGCCAGTTCCCATCAGCTTGAACGCGACGGGCGCGTCGGAAATGATACTTCCAAAGAGGAAGAACCAGAGCGGCGTGAAGATGAGCAATAGCCCAAACGCCAACCGATTGCGCGCCTGCTCCAACAGGGCATACTTCGTCGCCGTCACATAGGCGCGCCGAAGCTGTGAAAAGCCAACCATAGCAAGTTCTGTCTCTTTCTATGCGCCGCGCATCATGCGCTCTGCTTGGTCAGTTCAGCGACGACAAGGCGCCCCTGATCCAGGTGATACAACTGATCGAAGCGGCTCTGGTCAAAGACCAGATGAGAGATCACCAGCACGGCTCGTCCATGATTGCGTAGCTCGGTCGTCAATTCCCAGAAGCGGAGATAGGTCTCCCAGTCGAAGCCCTGGTAGGGTTCGTCGAGCAGCAGCACAGCGGGATCGTGCATCAGCGCCAGCGTCAGGTTCAGCTTTTGCTGCGTGCCGCCGCTCAGTGCGCTTACCAGTGTCCGTCGGTAGCGCCCAAAGTTTAGCCGTTCCACCAGTTCATCGGCGCGCTGCAAGCTCTCAATGCTATAGGCAGCGCGGAAGTAGTCGAGATGTTGGTCTACGGTGAGGGCGTTGTTGAGAATCACTGTCTGTGGACAATAGCCCAACGCGCCACGCAGTAACACCTCGCCGCGATTGGGTCGCAGTTCGCCCGCCAGGATGCGCAGCAACGTCGTCTTGCCCGCGCCATTCTCGCCGACGATTCCCACCAACGCCCCCGGCGCAATGTCGAAGCTGACATCCTGTAATACATGATGGCGACCAAACGATTTCGTGATCCCGCTGACGCGCAACAGTGGCGCGCCGCTGTCTTCCGCTGCAGCGAGGCTGTGGCGCGCGGGCGAAGGGGTAAGCGGTGAGGCAGAAAGTGTCATAGAGCGAAGTCGCTCCTTTCCGGTTGGGTTTGGCGCATTCCCCGCTCAGGCAGGAGAATCACCAGCTGAGAAGGCGCGCATTAGGGGCATGGCGCCTGTGTCGCCCTTCGGGGCGCCCTGTTTTATGAAAATGACTGACCAGTCAGTCACTACGCTTCAAGCATACTCGATAGAGTTCCATCTGTCAAGGTCTATCGTGATGTGATAGAAAATCAGGGCGCCAGGTAGCTTATGGCACGGCATCGCCTGTGTCTGAGGTCAGTTGCACGGCGCCAGTGGATGTTACCTCGCAGACCCAGGTGTGGGTGCGGGTGAAGAGTTGTGTCCAGTCAATCGTGAAGGTGACGGTATACGCCCCTGGGTTAGCGAGGTCAGCCACTGCGCTGACGCTGGCATGGCCGGGATAGGGGCCTTGCCAGCCAATATCGGAGTAGTGTATCCAGAAGTCTTGTGCGCGCACCCCAGGAGTGAGATCGAGCGGGAAGGTATCGGCGGAGACGAAGGGCGGCGTCTGCCCGGTATTGGGTAAAAATGTCGCCAGCGCTGCCCGCGCTAACATCGCCGCCGTGGCCGCGTTGGGCGCGAACCCCGATTGATCGCTCTGCGCTGTTGCGCGTTCCTGGGCAACGACGATGTCTCCATGCACGGCTGGCAGGGCAATCAATCCACGCGCGCTATCCACCGGCAGCGGCGTATCGCCGGGCCATGCGCCAGCCACCGGCAGAGCGCCTAGCGGCTGGCCGGTCGCCACATCGAGTGCGCGGCTCTCCGTGGCGCGCAACTCAAATAGCCGCCTGCTGGTATCGTCCCAGCCGATGGCACGCGCGTCACGCAGAAGCGGCACAGGTGATGGCGCGACCACATTCCCACCCACCGAGAGGTTTGTCAGCGAGAGCGCGCTGACCGAGCCATCCGGCGCCAGCAGATAGAGCAGGTGTGACGTCGGATCGAGCGGGCCGAGGCGTGTTCCGGTGGGCAGTGTATACGCGCCAAGCGGAGTCAGCGTATCGGCGCTGTAGGTAATCAGCGTGGCAGGGATGGTAGGCTGTGTAGGACGGAGCAAAACATACGCCAGCCGTGTAGCAGCGTCCACTACAGGCCCATCGGCAGTGAAGGCTCCTGCCTGCCCTTCGAGCGTTTGCCGCGCGACAATGCGCCCGCTGGCGGCATCCAACAAGACAAGCGTTGTTCCCGCCAGGAGAAGCAGATGTTTGGAGCCGCCGGGCGCCGCGCCATTCGTTCCACTGGCCGCGCCGCTATCAAACGCGCCGCCGCTGAGTGGGCCAGGCAACCGCACGCTATAGCCACCAAGATAGGCGCCGGTGAGCGTCGAGAAGCTGTCAACGTAGCCTTGGTAGCCCTGCGAGATGGCATAGGCGCGGCCAGCTAATGGATCGATCAGCAGAAGGTTGGCATGCGCGGCGTGGGATGCAATGCCTGTCAGCGGCCAGGAGGCCACCTGGGCGCCCGTAGCATCGTCATAGATGAAGATGGCGCTGTGCGCTGGCTGTGGCGGGCAGGCGCCAACCGGAGGGCAGGTGACTTCGCTGGGATTTGCCAGCGCGACGAGGTGATGGGCAAGTGGGTCAATGGCAAACGCTGCAGCGCCCACCTGGGGGCGAACGACCGCCATGACATTGAGCGGCGCGACGGGCTGCGCAGGCGCCTGAGGGATGCGTGTGGCGTGTGAAGCGAGGTAGCGCCCGCCAAACGTCGCCACGATGACTAGCGCCACAGCCAGGATGGAGCCGACTGCCCACGGCCAGGTCTTCTTCCTTTGCGGAAAGTTCATTACTTTGCCCATGATACTTCCCTTCGTATCGCTCATTGATCCCAATTCAACTATTTTAGTTTGGGCTTGACAGACATCTATTCAGTAGATTAAACTATCTCGATCCTCAAACAGGCTATGGGTTGAGGAGCCACGTGAGGTTGCTATGCAAGAGAATGATTCAGATGGCGTCTATAGCCAGCGCAATGAACAGCCCGCTGCTTATGTAGAGATGCACACACACCACATGGGCGGCGTCAAATTGATCGGCGCTTTTGCGTTCTTGAGTGGCCTGTTGCTCATTGCAGCGATCATCCTGAGCATACTCTGGGTCGTCCATCTGGGAAGATAGATCGACCAGAGTACACCCAAGATGCTCTTTTCGACAGGCCGAACTACACACCCACCGCCATCACGCGAGTCTCTGCAACGATGCGTTGGTGGGCAGCGGCTCCGCCCTTGACGATGAGCGCCAGCCGCTCACGATCCGCCAGGATGTCAATATCCCTCAGCGGATCACCACTTACCAGCAGCAGGTCGGCCAGCTTGCCCACTTCTAGCGTACCCAGGCGGTCGTTGAGATGCAAGAGTTCGGCTGCCGTGCGGGTGGAGGCGATGATAGCCTGCATCGGCGTCATCGAACTATGGCGCACCATCAGCCCAAGCTCGCGCGCGTTGCCGCCGTGCGGCCCCACGCCGGTATCCGTGCCCATCGCCACCTTCACGCCTGCCTCCACCGCCAGCCGGAAACTCGCCTGATGATCGGCGATCACATGGCGCGCCTTGTTGATGGCGTAGTCCGGCAGCAGGCCGGGATTCGCCTCGGCCAGCGCGACCACATCCAGCGGCGCGACCAGCGTCGGCACGAGGTAGACATCCTTCTTGAGCATCGTCTCTACAGCCTCATCGTCAAGGTAGATGCCGTGTTCGATGCTGGCGATTCCCGCCTCAATGGCGTTCTTAATGCCCCGGTTGCTTTGGGCGTGCGCCATGCAGCGCTTGCCCTGCGCCCGCGCCTCATACACCGCCGTCGCGATCTCCTCGACGCTGAACTGCGCCGACTCGGGGCTATCGGCTGGCGAGAGCACGCCGCCGCTGGCGCACAGCTTCACCCAGTCAGCGCCTGCCCGCAATATCTCACGGACGGCATGTCGCATGGCATCAATACCATCCACCACCCCATAGGGAATATCCGGCGGCAGGTTGTGGCCCAGGTCAATGCAACACGGCATGAATGAGTCGCCGTGCCCGCCGGTCTGTGAGAGAAATGAGACGGCCACCAGCATACGCGGCCCAGGGAACAACCCACGTTCGATGCCGATCTTTACACCGGCTGGTGTGCCACCAGCGTCACGTACAGTCGTTATGCCACCTTTGAGCGTGGCGGCGGCGTTAGGAACGGCATAGAGGGTGGCCAGCGAGGGCGGCGTTTGCAGATTGCGCAGAATGTTGTAGCCCCACTGCCCACGCAGATGCACATGGCAGTCAATCATCCCCGGCATCAGCGTCATCCCATGCGCCTCGAAGACGGTGGCGCTGGGAGGCACTGGCACATCGGCGCCACGCCCGACGGCAGCGATGCGGTCGCCCTCAAAGATCAGCGTCGCGTCGTCAATCGGGTCGGCCCCTGTGCCGTCAATCAGGCGAGCGCCGACCAGCGCGACCGGCCCCTCCCAAGTTGGCGCATTGGCTGGCGCTGGCGCTGAACGGGCGACGAGCGTTGCGAAGTCGGGGAAGCCGCTCAACCCACTGAGATCGATCTGCGTATCTGCCAGATGCCCATTCTTCGCCGCTTTGGCTTTCTTTTTGTTGTGTTTCTCGTGATCGCTGCTCATCGCCTGCCTCCCGCCGCTACGCTGTGTTTCATGAGGGAATGGTCGCATGTATGCCACGCCTATCGTTTATATTCCAGTATAGCAGGTGGCGCAATGCGAATGACGTGGGGCGGGCGGTTGAAACTGCGCCTAAGGGGGCCGCCAAAGCGACTCCACAAACCTAACTTCACGGGCTAGAAGGCTCAATTTCTGCGTTGGCGCTCGGCGAAGTCGATCCTCTTCTGGAACTACACTTCCACCTGCTCTCATTGCGCATCGGGGATGTCGCTGTACCTGCCCACCTGAAAGTGATCGTTCAGTTCGCCATAGATTTTCTGGAAGGCGAACCCACTCAGTTCATGCAGACGCGCTGCGAACGCTTTGACCTGTGCCTGATGCGCAGGCGTGAGCGTTTGTGGCCCCCACCGTTCCAAGAGTTCGGGCAAGAGGCGCTGCTCTTTTTTGAGATGGCCCACCCAGGCATGCAGCACGTCAAGCTGCGCGTCGTGAACAGCAAGCCGCGCCTGCGCGTTAGCCAGTTGCTGTTCATATTGGTTCGGGTACGTCCATCGCACACTATGGAACATGTGTTGAACTAAGTATAGCATGCTCAGCGGCAAAAAGGAATAGCTATCGCCTGCCTGTCGCAACATTGTCGCAATCGCCCACATGAGCGCGCTTTTCCCTCCCTGGCGCACGAACCATCACGTATAATTATCATGACAACAAGCGTATTCTCCCTTCCGTTCCAGGTGAATCCGCGAACTGAAAGACATAGGGCAATGCGTGTGAAGCAGCATTCCCCCCTCCCATAAATGGGAGGGGGTCAGGGGGTAGGTGATGGCGACAACCATCTTGCTGGTGGAAGACACCGCCGACCTGGCGCAGGTGATCGCGCGGGAGCTTGAGGCAGCGGGCTATCGTGTAGTGGTGGCGGGCGACGGCCTTGCCGCGCTGGATGCGCACACCCGCGAACATCCCGCGCTCGTCATCCTCGATTGGATGCTCCCACGCATGGATGGCCTCGACGTCTTGCGACGTCTGCGGCAGATCGCGCCAACCCCCGTGCTCATGTTGACAGCGCGCAGCGAAGAGATTGATCGCGTGTTGGGGCTAGAGGTCGGCGCCGACGACTACCTGACCAAGCCATTCAGCATGCGTGAACTGATCGCTCGCGTGCATGCCATGCTGCGGCGCGATGAGATCATCCGCCAGACGCTCAGCGCCGACCGCGCCGCTGGTGGCGCGCCTCTGCGGCGTGGCGCGCTCTATCTCGATCCACAGGCGCACCTGGCCACGCTGGATGGCGAGGCGCTCGACCTTAGTCCCACCGAGTTCGCCCTGCTGCATTTGTTGCTGCGCAGCCCTGGCCGCGCCTTCAGCCGCGCCTACCTGCTCGATACGGTCTGGCAGGAGGAATACATTGGCGGCGACCGCTCGGTGGATAACGCTGTGTTGCGGCTGCGCAAAAAGCTGGGATCGCTGGGTGACGCCATCGAGACAGTGTGGGGCATCGGCTATCGGCTGCGCCCGGAGGGACAAGGATGAACAGTGGAGTAGGCGTCTTCGCAGCTACAACCATTCTGGGTATTCTAAGCATGTTTGGCCTGCTCGGCATGACCGGCATGCTTGGCGTGCGCTGGATGAATCGCATCAACAGCATCCCTGGCGTCGCCGCGCTCCGACGTGGATGCCTATGGCTGGCGCGCTTCTGGGGCAGGCTGTGGCTTCAAGCGCATCCAGTGCAGGCGCTCGCCGAGGCGCTGACAATTTCCATTGGCTGCTCATTGACAGTGCTGGCCATCCCGCATACGTCATCCCTGGATTCGCTGCTGCGATACTTGCCGTTTCTTGTGATCGTGAATGGGCCAGGCTGCCTGCTCTGGCTGTCCTTTCGCCTGCGCATGCGCCAGGACCGCTGGCGACGTGACCTGGTGAGCGATGCCCTGATCGGCCTGCTGGCTAGCTTTGCCCTGGCGGTGATTGCTATCACCACAGCGTTTACGTTGGCACCGAGTCTCCCCATCTACGGCTACTCCCTCCCTCAGCATCTTATCACCGTGCTGACGCTGCCAAATGTCTCGAATACCCTTCTTGGCATGCTCTTCGGCCAATACCTGATCTTTCTGGCTCCGCGCGAAGGTATGCGCCTCTGGCTCTTCTGGCTGCGGCTTGGCCGCACGCGCCTGCGTTGGTCGCTCGCCAGCGCCAGCCTGATGTCCGCCGCGCTGGCCGCAGGCATCTTCATCACCTTGCTTACCATCCTCTTGCTGGCAACTACACACGCCCAGGTGACGATCCTGTTCATTGTGCTCTTTCTGCTGTTCCTGACGGCGCTGGGTCTCGTCTTTCTCACACCGCCCTCGCTGGCTTTCTGGTATCTCTTCGCGCGCGGCATCACCAATCGCCTGCAAACGCTGGCCGCCTCCGCCGAGGCGCTGCGCGCGGGTGACTATAGCGTCCGCACGCCGGTCGTCGGCGAAGACGAGATCGCGCAGTTGCAGGCGAACTTCAATGCGATGGCGGCTGATCTCGAACACGCCATGCGCGAGTTGCAGGCCGAACGTGATAACGTCGCCACGCTGCTGCGGGCGCGACGCGAACTGGTAGCGAGCGCCTCGCATGAGCTACGCACGCCGGTCGCCACGCTGCTCGGCTATCTCGAATCCGCCCGCGCTCATTGGGATGATTCGCCCGATGGCGCCGCGCCACCCACCTTACGCCACGACCTGGAAATCATGGAGCATGAGGCCCACCATCTGCGTGCGCTGATTGACGACCTGTTCACCCTCGCGCGAGCTGAGGTGGGACGGCTGGAAATGCGGCCCACCCTGACCAATATAGCTGAGGCCACACAGCGCATCGCCGAGACCGCCGCGCCGCTCGCTTGGCGAACACACCGCGTCGAGGTGGTATTTTATGCCCCGCCATCCACCAGCGAAGCCCCGCTGGCGCTGGTGGATGAGAGCCGTTTCGAGCAAATCCTGCGGAACCTCTTGCAAAACAGCCTGCGCCATACTCAACCCGGCGGCATCGTTGCGCTCTCGGTGGATACTATGACCGAGAGAGCCATCACCGTGCAGGTCAGCGACACCGGCGAGGGTATCTCCCCTGACGATCTGCCGCATATCTGGGATCGCTTCTACCAGTCGCGGCAATCTACGCGCGTTGAAGGTGGCGCTGGGCTGGGGCTGGCGCTTGTCAAAGAGCTAACCGAGACGATGGGTGGTTCCGTCGAGGTGGAAAGTGTTCTCGGCCAGGGTAGCCGCTTCACCATCCAGCTTCCAAGAGTCTATGACGAACCGGCCAGCCCTATCTTACCTGCCATGCCATTGCCCAACAGCGCCGCGCGTGCTAGAATACGCCAATAGCGCACAGTGTAGCGATGAGCGCGACAGCGCACTATGGTAGCTCTCCGTGGTAGCTCTCCGTGGTAGCTCGCTCGCACAGGGCGAGCTACCAGATAAGCCGGAGAAGCTGGAGATAAATCACGCAAGAAAGGCGGCGCGATGGCGATGGTCAGCAAGTACACCAACGAGCGTATTGGCGATTGGGGCGCGCCTGCCCCTGCCGTCTCCGATGGCTACGACACGGCGACGCTCAACCTGCCCGATGGCGTGGAGTTGTTCTACCGACGCTGGAAGGCGCCCACCGCCGACGCGCCCACGCTCGTTCTGATGCACGGCCTGGGCGCTCACTCCGGCTGGTTCATTGATATGGGCAACGAGCTCAATAAGCGTGGCCTTGCCATCTACGCGGTGGATCATCGCGGCTTCGGGCGCTCAGGGGGGCCGCGTGGCCATGTGCGCCAGGGGGCTATCTACGTGCGCGACCTGACCACCTTCCTGGCGGAGGTCAAGCGCCAGCGTCCGGATCGCCCGCTCTTCATCCTGGGGCACAGCATGGGCGGCATCTTCGCCTTGCATCTGGCGGTCGAAGACGCGCGTAGCGGCGCCAACCGTATCGCGGGTATGATCTTGATGAACCCCTGGATCGCCGATACGGCGAAGGTCTCGCCGCTGACCGTGCTGGGGTTGCTTGCGGGGGGCGCGATGGGTTCGACGCGCCGCTTCAAGACAGGCGACGACACCACGATCATGACGCTCAACCCCGAAGCGACAACGATGCTCAAAGCCGATACCTATTGGGTGCGTGAAGAAACGGCAAGCTTCTTGTTTCAGATCACCAATATGCGTATGGCGGCGCTTGGTCAGGCACGCAAGATTCGCATCCCGGCGCTGATCATCCAGGCCGAGGAAGATCGCTCGGTGGTAGCAGCGGCCTCGAAAAAAGCGTACGATGCCCTGGCGAGCGCTGATAAAACCTGGAAGACATATCCTGGCTACGCGCACGACAGCGAGCTGGAAGCCGAACGCACTTTGCTCGACGACGACATCGCCCAGTGGGTGTTGGCGCGCTCGTCCTGAGCCATTCTGATCACCCCAATCCTAAGAAGATACATCCTATGCTCGAGACCATTCAGACCCTCGCGCGAGTCTTCCGCGCGCACAAGAAAGACCTGTATCTCGTCGGCGGCACGGTGCGTGACCAACTGCTGGGACGCGACGCCTCGCCCGATGTGGATATGACAACCAACGCTCGACCCGATGAGATCAAGCGGCTGGTCGCGCTGACCGATCCCCTCGCGGTGGTCACGGTTGGAGAACAGTTTGGCACCGTGCGTGTCCACTATCGCCGCGCGCCCGATACGACCCAGGAGCAGCCAGCCGAGCCGACATCCGCTGGCCCAACACCCGCGCCAATCGTCGCCGCACAGCCTGACGATGTGGATGTGGTTGAGATCACCACCTATCGCAGCGACCGCTATAATCCCACCTCGCGCAAGCCCGAAGTCACCTTCGGTGATACGCTGGAAGAAGATTTGCTGCGCCGTGACTTCACCATCAATGCGCTGGCGCGTGACCCGCTCTCCGACACGATTATCGATCCCTACGGCGGCCAGAGCGATCTGCGTCGCCGGTTGATCCGCGCGGTGGGTGATGATCCGGCGCGTCGCTTCGATGAAGACCCGCTGAGGATGTTGCGCGCGGCGCGCTTCGCAGCGCAGCTTGGCTTTCAGATCGAGCAGGCGACACTACGGGCGATGGCGCGTCAGGCTGCTACCCTCGGCAAAATTAGCCGCGAGCGCATCCGTGATGAGTTTACCAAGGCGCTGGTGACGCCCGCGCCCGATGTCGCGCTACGGATTCTGGTAGAGACCGAACTGATGCCCTACATCGTGCCAGAGGTAATGGAGCTACGCGGAGCCAGCCAGCAGGTCAACGGGCGCTCGAAGGATGTGTTTCCGCATGTCCTACGTGTGGTGGCGGGCATTCCGCCCCGACCTGCCGCGCGCTGGGGCGCTTTGCTACACGACATCGCCAAGCCGCGCACGCGCACCGTTGAGGATGGCCAGGTGCATTTCTTTGGTCACGAAGACCTTGGCGCGGTGATGGCGCGCGACATCCTGCGGCGACTCAAGTTCGACCGCGCGTTTATTGACTACGTGTCGCGGCTGGTGAAGCTGCATATGCGCGCCAATGCCTACACTGCCGAATGGACGGATGGCGCGGTGCGGCGGCTGATGCTGGACGCTGGCGAGACGCTACCCGACCTGCTCGACCTTTCGCGCGCAGATATTACCAGCTATCGCCAGGAGAAGATCACCCAGGCGGCGGCGCGAGTCAGTGAACTTGAAGCGCGTTGTCGTTGGCTGCGTGAAGAGGCTGAGCGTGTTCCGCTGAAGAGTCCACTGGATGGCAACGACCTGATGGAGTTGTTTGGGCGGGGGCCGGGGCCGTGGTTGCGCCCGGTGAAAGAGTACCTGCTGGGACTGGTGATAGATGGCGCGCTGGCGCCCGACGACCGCGAAACGGCTGAACGCGAGGCGCGCCGCTTCATGGAAGAGCATGAGGCGGAGACTGCGCTCACGGCTGGCGAGACGCGCGCCGCGCAGGCCGATTCAGCGTCTGCCACGGAAATGCACTCATCCAGCCCGGAAGCCAAACGCGAGGCGCGGGCAGCGGCGCGTCGTTCATCGCGCACAAAGGCGACGGAAGGAATCGTGAAGATTCCCAACGAAGTGTGATCAGAAGTGGGATCAATAGTTATCACTAAGAAGCGGGTGGTGAAAGGGTTGGCGCGTTGCCGGGCAGCGGCGCTTGCTCCTGGGGAGGAGCCACGATCTCTGGACTTGCGATGACCTCTGCGTAGTCCACTGAGAGCATCTCCTGGAACTCGTTATAGGCGTAGGCAAGTGGCGCCTGGGTATAGCCAACATCTCCCAGAGGCGCCTCGAGTTCGGGCAGCGTCTCGCTGACAACCCATTGCCCGCGCACTACACGCAGCAGAATGCCCTTACGTTCCGCATAGCGAATGTAGCCGCCAACCAGCCGACGCGCCTTCCGCTGGCGCAAGAGCCGCCGGTCTACGTTTCTGCCGCGCTCGGCCAGTGTTTGCGCCCACTGATGGACTGTTTGCGTCAGAGCGTCCAGCGTGACGACCGGCGCTGACGCTTGCTGGCCCTGTTGATGCTCCGGGTCGGGCGTCTGGACATAGAGCCGTATGAGCGCGCCGCTAGCCAATTGTGTGCAGGTGAAACGCATGGCGCTCAGCCAGGTAGATTGCAGGCGCGCATCGAGTTCATGTACGGGAAGCGACATGGCTTCTTCTATAGGCTCAGCGACATCCACAAAGAGCCGAGGGCGGCCGGTTGTCATTGTATCGTAGACCAGCGCAATCGGGACGATGCGCGTCCCCGCAGGGGTCTGGCGCAACAGCCGGTGGAATCCCGAAGCAATTGCGCTGAGCCTGCCAGTGGGTGAAAGCCGCCCCTCCGGCGCGGAGTAGAGCGAGCCGCCCTGTTGGAACCACTGCGCAATATCGTTGATCTGGCGCTTGACCTCCCGCACAACGCGCCACTCTGCGCGACGCCGCGCATCTTCGGTGAACAGTTCCGGCCCGTACCAGCGTACCAGCGCCGAATGATAGCGCCAGGCGAGCGCCTGTGCGAGGGGCGCCTGCTCCACCTGCGCATCGGTTTCACCAGCCGCCTGCGCCAGCGCGTGGATGAGCGGAGGCGCCAGCGTCGCGCCGATCTGGCTGTGCGCGGCTTCTGGGTCTTCATAGAGCGCCTCGCGTATCCATTCCTCAAGTGGACGAGCATGCAGGCTCTCGATGGGGTGCGCGCCTAGCGCGTGGATGATGGGGCCAACATTGATGGGGTGGAGCAGACGCGAGAGCCAGGCAGGTCGCTGGATGAGTCGCGCCAGGAAGCCGGGTGTGAAGGCGTCGGCGCGTGTGGCGAAGTGTACTTCTTCGGTGAGCGCCCGCCAACCCCTTCTGCCAAGGAGGAGAGGCAACGGCAAGAAGGAGTCGAGGTCTCGCTTATGCGAGATTGCGAAATAGGTTCGCTTCCCGCCAACAACGCGCTCCAGGCCGTGGCATTCGATGTCGTAGACGAGGCGTGGCGCAACGAAGAGCGCCGCCACCGCCACGCGGCTGGCCTTGATCCACCAGGGAGAGCCTGACGAGCCGACGGTCATCTGAAGCGTCTGAAAATGCTCCAGTGGCGCGCGGTACACTGAGGTCAAGATGTGAGGAGCATCTTGGGGGTCATGGAACGGGCTAACTGATTCATGATCACGATATTGATCTCGCATGAGCCTCTCGCCCCCATACCGCTGCCCCCGCCGATAACTTTACGATAACTTTACAGCAGACGACAGCGTTGATATGCGATCATGCTGATTGCGCCACATACTTTTCAGGTCAGGCGCTTCCGGCGGGCGCCGTGCTCGTCGTTCCGGTTGTGGGCGCCAGCTTGTCTATCTGTAGCATAGCGCGGGTTGAACGGTGTGTCAAAGGACGACGTAGAACAACCACGCGGATAGAGGAGAGAACTAACCATGCGCGACGAGATGATCGCCTTCCTTGGCGACTCGACGCAGCATGCGGTGTGAAACGTGTGGCGCTAGTCGTGTTCCTCGTTTTCGCGCAGGAGGTGAAGCCGCAGCAGGTTGAGCGCCGTAATCGCCGCCCGCCATTTGATCTCCTGCCGGCCGCCGCTGAACCTTTGGCTGGTATCGCTGATGCGTTCGCCGGAAACGACGGCAATATGCACGGTTCCTACCGGCTTGCCCTCCTGCTCATCCGGCCCAGCCACGCCTGTGATCCCTACACCAACATCTGTGGTGAGCCGATTGCAGACTGTCTGCGCCAACGCGCGCGCCGTCTCCACACTGATCACGCCGTAGGTATCCAGCGTCTCCTGCGGCACGCCCTCAGCCGCCTTCACATCCGTCGCATAGGACACAATGCCCCCGCGATAGGACGCGGAGCCGCCCGGCGTATCGGTAATCAGGCTGGCCAACAGTCCGCCCGTGCATGATTCCATTGTGCCAAGCGTCAGCCCTCGCTCAATCAACAGGCGCAGCGCCACGCTCTGCGGCGTATCGCTGTCAATACCAAAAATATGCGTTCCTAGCGCGCTGCGCACACGCGCCTCCATCGCCTCCACAAGCGACCTCGCATCCTCCTCGGTGGCTGCCTTCGCCGTGATACGCACATCCACTGCGTCGCGCTTGGCGTAGGTGGCTAGCGTGGGGTTTGGCGTGTGAATGAGGTCGCCCAGCCGCTCCTCGACGGTGGATTCGCCTAATCCGGCCACCCGCAGGATACGTGTGTAGAGCGTCGCGCCTGCGCGGCTGGCTAACCTGGGCGCAACTTCATACTCCCACATACGTGTCATCTCCGAAGGAACGCCCGGCATCGCAACGATGATCTTGCCGTCGCGCTCGGCCCACCAACCGGGGGCAGTGCCAACGGGATTGGGCAGCGGTGTGACTGATGGAATCACCCATGCCTGCTTGATATTACGCTCCGGCATGCGTATTCCGCGCCCGGCAAAGAACGCGCGTAACTGCGTTTCGAGCGCGGGGTCAACCTGTGGCGTTTCGCCCAAAACGGCGGAGATAGCCTCGCGCGAGAGGTCATCCTCGGTTGGCCCCAGGCCGCCCGTCATGATCACCAGTTCGGATCGATCACGCGCGCGCCGCAGCGTTTCGGTCAGGCGGTCGAGGTTGTCGCCTACCTGCGAGATGTAAAATACGTCAACGCCCAGCGGCGCGCATTGCTGCGCGAGATACGCCGCGTTCGTATCGGTGATGTGGCCAAGCAAGAGTTCCGTGCCGATTGAAAGTATCTCCGCGCGCATCGTTTGGTATCCCTGTTCCGTTCGTCGGCTGTTCACATTTTTCTCTACGCCCAGTCTAACACGCCAAGCGTGTCGCTTGCCAGCGTGCGCCATACAGAGCAAAAGCGCGTTGTATGTTGACAGAGGAACCGGCTTCATGAGATAACATCTATGCGCAAACGTTCAGACAGGCGCTTCTTGCAAAGGCTCCTGATTGCACTTATTGGGGGGATTCATCATGTATCCTCAGTATCCAAACCAACCCAACCAGCCTAACCAACCCAATCAGCTGGGGTCTAATCCACCAAATCAGTACCCACAGTATCCCAATCCCGGCGCTCCGGCGCCTGGGAGCGGCCCACAGCCGCTCCGGCCCGATCCGTATCCGCCTGCGCCACAGCAACCATCAGGCCCCTATGCGCCTCCGCCCGCCAGCGGATACCCACCCACGCAGCCGTCGGGGCTGTATCCGCCGCCCCAGCCGCAGCCTGGGCAGTCTGGCCCGTATCCGCCGCGCACGCCAGCCAGTGGATACCCGCCCTACGGTGGCATTCCAGGGGCGCCTGTCGCGGCTCCGCCGACCAATCCCTTGCCGGGGTATCCATCGCAGCCTCCTATGCCCCCCATGCCACCGCGCCGGAGCAACACCACGCTCTGGATTGTCCTCGCCAGCGTGGTAGGTGTCGCGCTGATCGTCGCGCTGGTGGCTGCCGGTCTTCTCCTGACACGCGGTGGGCATGGAACCCAAACCCAGACGAACACCTCTGCGACCGCGACAAGCGCCGCGACAAGCGGCCCCGCGACCACACCAACGCCCAATGTGCCAAGTGGCTCAGCCACGTTTACCGACGATATTCCTTCATGCGACAACCCTGGCGTGTGGCAAACGACGAGCGGCGCGATAGTCAAATGCGGCTCAAGCGCGGTCACAGTCTCGAACCCGGTGAACTCTCACACCATCGCCGAAATCTACTTCAACGCTTCAGGATCGTTTGCCACCAACTACGATGTCGCTGTGCAGGTGGCAAATATCGCAAACGGGTGCGGCGGCATCAGCGTTTTGGAGCAGCAAGCCGCCTCGGTTGTTGGCTATGTCTGTAGCGACGGAAGCTGGCAGGTGGTTCAGTATTCGGCTGCCGGAACCCCAAGCACCTTGCTCAAAGGCCAGCCCGGCTCGATCAGCGTCAGCGGGCAAATCAATCTGGATATTGTCGTCACCAACAGGGTGCGTATCTCTGTCAATGGGACGATTATGGGTAGTGTGCGGCGCCCGCCCAATGAGGGTACCGACTCAATTGGCCTGGTGGTCGCCAGCTTTACCGACGCAACCTCTGCCTCCACCGCCGACTTCGACACGTTCCAGTATTCGCCGCAGTAAGCAGCGCATGCTACAATAGCTTTGATGGCTTTGAACGTATCTGAAGTTCTCAACATTCTCAGCGGCGCCCCATGCCCTGGGCTGGCGGCGTGCGCTTGTAAGGGATATGTGGTGGTCTATGACAACACCAGAGGGCGAGGCAAGCCGGGTTAGCCTGACCGGCGCACAACTGGGTCAGTCCATACGCAACACAGCGCCACGCTCAGGCGTATCTGGCGTAGTGACTCCGCGCGCCACGGGTGAAACTGCCCCTGGCAGCCGGGCAGGCAAGATTGAGGTCTCGGCCCATGCCATCGCGACCATCGCCGGACGCGCCGTTGCTGAAAGTTATGGTGTGGTGGGGGTAGCGGCGAAACGCACATGGCTGGGATCATGGCTTGGCTTCTGGCCGGTCGGCGTCAAGCTCGTGCCGTCCGAAGACTATGCGCGCGGTGTTGATGTGCGCTTCATACACGACTACGTTTCGATTGATGTCAATGTCGTGCTCGAACATGGTCTGCGCGTCAGCGAGATCGCCCATAACATCATGGCAAACGTCAAGTACGCCGTTGAACGGGCGCTAGGGCTGCGTGTCGTGCGGGTCAATGTCAACGTGCTGGCGTTGCGGGTTGAACAGGCCGAACAGAGCAACTAACCACCCGTCGCATTGCGGTCGTGAGCGGTCATAGTGAGAGAATGGAGGGCGGCGAAGGCATGGCGCCTTCGCACAACACGTATGGCACGAAACTTTTTCTCGCGCTTTGCGCGCCCACGCCCAAGTCTAAATCCAGAGCATCAAGAGGAGAGTCCGCGTCGGCGGATGACCATCTTTGATGGGCAAGAGTTGAAAAAAGCTGTTCTGGCCGGACACGCCTGGCTTGAGCGACACCGCGAAGCGATCAACAACCTCAACGTGTTTCCGGTGCCAGATGGGGATACCGGCACGAATATGTCGCTGACGATGCGCGCGGCCACCAAAGAGATCAGCGACGCCGATGATACCGCCGCCTGTGTGATTGCTGAGAAGCTCTCGCGCGGGGCGCTCATGGGCGCGCGCGGCAACTCCGGCGTGATCCTCTCGCAGATATTGCGTGGGCTGAGCAACGGGCTTGGCGACAAAGCTACCCTCACCGCTGCTGATTTTGCCACTGCCATGCAGGCAGCCGCCAGGGCCGCCTATCAGGCTGTCAAGACGCCTATCGAGGGCACCATTCTCACCGTTGTCCGCGAGGCCGCCGAGGCTGCCCACCAGAGCGCTACACGCGGCGCCGACCTTGCCACGCTCTTCGATGACACCGTGAAGGCCGCCAAAGCGACCGTCGCCCGCACGCCCGATCTGCTTCCCAAACTGAAAGAATCTGGCGTGGTGGATGCGGGCGGCATGGGGCTAACCACTATCCTCGAAGGCATGTCGCGCTATCTGCGCGGCGACTCGATTGAATTGTTCCCGCGCGAGGCGAGCGCCACAACCGCCGAACACTTCCACAAGGGCAATGTACAGATCGAAGAAGAGTTCGGCTATGAGGTTGTCTTCATGCTGCATGGCGAGAACCTCGATATTGATCGCATCCGCGATACGATCACCGCGATGGGCGGCGTCTCGACGGTTGTCGCAGGGGATAGCAAACTGCTCAAGCTGCATACCCATACGCCCACCCCCGGCAAGATTCTCGACTATGGGGTGAGTCTGGGCAGCCTGGAAGACATCAACATCGAGAACCTTCAGTCGCAAAGCCTGCGCTACGCCGCTGCGAGCGCCCGTGAGCGCGGCCTGCCTGCCTCGGCTGCTGTAGGCGCAGCGTTGCAAAATAGCCATAGTGTCGCCATGACAACCACTACCGTCGCCGCACAGGCGAGCACCGAGCAGGAGGCCCGCGAGGTAGGGATCGTCGCGGTGGCGTCTGGCACGGGCTGGGAACACATCTATCAAAGCGCGGGCGCAATCATTGTTCCGGGCGGCCAGACCATGAACCCCAGCACCGAGGAACTGTTGAAAGCGGCTGAGAGCAGTCCCAGTGAGACAGTGATCATCCTCCCCAACAACAAGAACGTCGTGATGAGCGCCAACCAGGTGGCGAGCCTGACAAAGAAGCAAGTGCATGTCATTCCCACCAGCTCCCCCGCGCAGGGGATTGCCGCGCTGCTGGCCTATAACTTCGAGGCCGACGTTGAGGCGAACCTAAAGGCGATGGAGGAAGCCAGCAAGAGTGTTGATACCGTTGAGATCACACGCGCTGTGCGCACGACACAGGCGGATGGCGTGAATACGATCGAGGGTGAGCCAATTGGTCTGCTGAACGATACGCTTGTCGCGGCAGGCGCCGATCAGCTTCAGGTTATCCGCGAGGCGCTTGGCAAGATGGATATGAGCCGCCATGAGATCATCACCGTCTACTACGGAGCCGATGTTGGTGAGGCTGCGGCGAACGCTGTCGCTGCGCAGATAATGGCGTGGTATCCCGATCAAGAGGTTGAGGTTGTAGATGGCGGACAGCCCTTCTATGACTATGTGATCTCAGCCGAATAGCAGGGGGAAAGAGCGTGAGCATACGAGTAACGGTTGACAGCACGGCGGATATTCCGCCCGAACGTGCACGCGAACTCAATATCGAGGTCGTTCCGCTGACGGTGCTGTTTGGTGACGAAGCCTTTCGCGACGGCATTGACCTGGATGGCGAGGCGTTTTACAAAAAGCTGACCACCAGCCCTGTGACGCCCACCACCACCGCGCCAGCTCCTGCGATCTTCGAGGAAGCCTATCGCAAACTGGTGAAAGACGGCGCGACGGGCGTGCTGGCGATCAGCCTGGGCAGCTCTCTCAGTTCCACCTACTCCTCAGCCGTCACAGCAGCGGAAACCGTCTCGAAGGAATCGGGCGTGCCTTTTGAGGTGGTGGATTCGCATACGGTGAGCGGCGGCTTTGGCCTGCCTGCCGAGATTGTGGCGCGCGAGGCGATGAACGGCGCCAGCCTGGCCGAACTGAAGGCGCACGCCGAGAGTCTGCTCAGCAGGGTACGTCTTGTGGCAGTGCTTGATACCCTCGAATATTTGCAACGCGGCGGGCGTATCGGGCGAGCGCGGGCGCTGCTTGGCTCGCTGCTGAGCGTCAAGCCGCTGCTGGAGGTGCGCGATGGACAGGTGTTGCCATTGGAAAACGTGCGTACACGCAGCAAGGCGCAGGATCGCGTGGCGCAGATCATTCAGGGGATTGGCGAGATCGAGGCGCTTGGCGTGGTGCAGAGCAATCCCGCCGTCGGCGACGAACTGATGAAGCGTGCGCGCGCCTTCTGGCATGGCCCCATTGAGGTCTTTAACCTGGGGCCGGTGGTGGGCACGCATGCCGGCCCCGGCGCCGGGTGCATCATTGCCATCGCCAGTGAGCAAAATAAGCAATCCGAACAGTCTACTGGAACTGGCGCATAGCAACATAGCAAGAGGAGAAGGACACGTACACTGCTATGCCAACATTGCTCCTGACGCCGCGTTACACCGACGACAGCATCGCCATCTTGATCGCCGCGCAGAGTGTTGGCTGGGCGACGCTACGGCTCTATGGCTGGCGCGTTCCCCCTGGCGAGATCGATCCTCAGGAAGAGATCGTTTTCTACGGCGAGCCGCTGCTGGCCGCTACACTGGCCGAGGCGCTACCTGTTGCGTTGCTGGAACCTCCGCTCGATTGGCTTCCCTCGCTTCCGGCGGAGTATCGCAAACGTGATGTGCGGCTGACGACGCTGGGCGAAGCGCGCGCTATCACTACGCCTGCCTTCATCAAACCTGCCGACGATAAATGCTTTGCTGCCCGTGTCTATTCCTCCGGCGCCGAGCTTCCCCAGGAGACACCGCTGCCCGATGAGACGCCGACACTGGTGGCCGAGCCGGTGGATTGGCGGGTGGAGTATCGCTGCTTTGTCTTGGAACGCACGGTAGCCACGCTCTCCCCTTACTGGCGCGCTGGCGCGCTGGCCCAGACGGAGGATGGCGCATGGCCGACGCCGGACGATGAGCGCACGGAGATGCTCTCCTTTGTGGAGACCCTGTTAGCCGACCGACGAGTCAAGCTGCCGTCGGCGGTGGCGCTCGATGTGGGGATCATCGTGGAGCGCGGTTGGGCGGTTGTTGAAGCGAATGCGGCGTGGGGGTCAGGGCTGTACGGCTGCGATCCGCTGGCCACGCTGCCGGTATTGCAGCGGGCGTGCGTGCGGCGCGCGACGCTGGCGAGCGAGGATGCGCAGTGGGTAGTTGCACGCGCATAATTCACCCTATACCTCACATTTATCTTTTCTTTATCATTTCTTGATACCGCTCATTTTCTAGGATTTTTGCGCCTTCAATGCTTGCCGCCCTCGGCGCTGCGCTGTATTCTTTATGGGGCTTTCGCTCACTTTAGAGACTATGTGGCCCGTTTGCTGCTCTTTTCTTTGCCCAACGTCCACCAACGTCCACCAGGGTAGCGCATTCAGGCGTGTCGTTAGCCTTGGAACTAGAAAAACGATCTGTCAGAGCTATGGAACCTACGACGCCAACCGGCGCATCGTCATCCGATACACCCAACACATCTGATACTGATACACTTGACACGCTCCAGACGGACGCCATGATGCGAAGAGACGCTTTGCGTGAGGGGGGCGACACGTCTTCCGCGCGGCAGAAGCGGCCCACGGCAAAGGCAAAGCCGCCGTTTGCCAACGCTGCCAGCAGTGAGATTGTCACACCCACGCTTCAGCGCATCGCCAGGCGTGGTGACCGCCCCGATCGCGCATACATCCGTAAAAGCCTTCCCATTCGCGAGTTTCGCCCACAGCTTGAGCCTGGGGTGATTGAGGCGACCGATAGCACGCTCGAATCGGAGACACGCTTGGGGCGCGTGAGTCAGCGCGTCAAACGCATATTGGTTGGCTCTCCCATTGCCACCGCCAACCAGGAACAAGAGCGGCTGACCAAAGTCAAGGCGCTGGCGGTGCTCTCCTCCGATGCGATCTCATCGGTGGCGTATGGCGCTGAGGCGTCGCTCGGCGTCTTGATTCTGGCAGGCGTCTCGGCGTTGCGCTATGACCTGATCATCGCCTTGTTGATCGCGTTGTTGATGTGCATTGTCGGCGCATCGTATTTCCAGACCATCCATGCCTATCCACATGGTGGCGGCTCGTATATCGTCGCGCATGATAACCTTGGCATGCTGCCGGGGTTGGTCGCTGCGGCGGCTCTCCTGATTGACTACGTGCTGACGGTTTCAGTCAGTGTCTCGGCGGGGGTAGATGCGCTCGTCTCGGCGTATGGCGCGCTTGCTCCCCTCTCGGTGATCCTTGGCGTCGTCATTATCCTGCTCATTATGGTGGTCAACTTACGCGGAGTGCGTGAGTCAGGGACGATCTTCGCCGCGCCGACCTATCTTTTCATTGGCTTGTTTCTGTTGATGATCATCGTCGGGATCATTCATGCGATTGCCTCGCCTGGTGGCTTGTTCGTTCCTTTGCCGCCTGCGCGTCCACGCGACCCCGGCTGGGGCAATCTGACTACCCTCACGCCGTTGTTGCTGTTGACGGCCTTTGCGTCGGGCTGTTCGGCGATGACCGGCGTGGAGGCCATCTCGAACGGCGTACCTGCCTTCAAGCGACCGGAAGCGCATAACGCCGCGCGCACGCTGATCGCGATGGTGACTATCCTGGTCGTGCTCTTCCTGGGCAGCGCCTACCTCGCCTGGCGTTTTGGCGCCACACCGGTTCCCAGCCAGAATCCCACAGTAGACGCGCAGATCGCCTCGCTGTTGTTCAACGGGCCGTTTGTCTGGATATTCTTCCTCATCCAATTCTCGACGACGCTGATCCTGGCGCTGGCCGCCAATACCAGCTTCGCCGACTTCCCACGCCTCTCTTCGATCCTCGCACGTGACGGCTTCATGCCGCGCCAGTTCTCCTTCCGTGGCGACCGCCTGGCGTTTAGCACGGGGATAGTCGTGCTGAGCGCGCTCTCGATTGCATTGCTGGTCGCCTTCCACGGCAGCACCGACGCGCTGATCAACCTCTATGCGCTGGGCGTCTTCACAGCGTTTACGCTCTCGCAAAGTGGCATGGTGGTGCGTTGGTGGCGCAAGGGCCACCCCAAAGACGGCGGTGAGGTTGATCCGGCTGACCGTGGGTGGAAACGCTCAATCGTCTTCAATGGACTGGGCGCGGTCGCAACGGGCGTGGTCACTATTGTCATCATGATCACGAAGTTCGACCGTGGCGCCTGGATCGTCGTGCTGCTTGTGCCGATACTGGTTCTCTTGTTCATAGGGATTTCCCACCACTACAAGAAGGTGAAAGAAGAGATTGCCCAACTGACCGTGCCTGAGTCGGACGCGCTGAGCCACCTGGCGATTGTGCCTATCTCGCGGCTTGACAAAGTGGCCGAGCGCAGCATCACCTATGCGCAATCGCTTGGCCTCAAAGTGGTGGCCGCCCATGTCATTACCGACCAGGATGACGACACCAATATCCGCGAACACTGGCAGGCGTGGCTACAAGAGCGCCACGAACACGAAGCCACCCTGAACGGCGCTGATAATGCTACTCGCTCAAATGGCATGTATGGGGTCAATGGGGTCAATGGGGTCAATGGGGTCAATGGCGCGAAGGCCACAGTTCCGCTCAGCGCCAGACATGATCCTGAACTTGTGATTATCCGTTCGCCCTACCGCGCGCTGGTGGCGCCACTGCTGCGCTACATCAACGCGACGCGCCGTGTGATGCGTGAGGTCAACCCGGAGACGGTGATTACGGTCATCCTGCCAGAATACATCCCCGAACACTGGTGGGAGCGCCTGCTGCACAACGAGACGGCGTTCCGGCTGAAGCTGGCGCTCTACGCGCAGCCTGGCGTGGTGGTGACGAACGTTCCCTACCACCTGGGCTACGAGCGCCGCGAACGCGAAAAGAAGGCGCGTGAGGAAAAGTAGCCATCTCTCAACGTGTTGTGGTCAGGGTCGTCATCTTTATGATAGACTAGGGCCAGAAATGACGAGAGCGCCACACACGTTGCCTGCTCATGGGTCATAAGTTCGACGGGAGAACGGAAGTCTTCTACACCTCTTATGCACATCAACTTGGGGACGTGGGAACCCTGGAACCCAAAGCAGGTTGCAACGCTCTTTGCGCCTCTCTCCGCTCCGTGGTGGATAGCGGGAGGATGGGCTATCGATCTCTTCCTGGGTAAACAGACGCGTGAGCATGAGGATGTTGATGTGCTGTTTCTCCGGTGCGATCAGGATGCTGTTCGTAACCTGTTTGCTGGATGGGATGTGCAAGCCGCTCTTCCCCCACCACGAGATGAAACGTGGCCATTTCGTTTCTGGCCGCAGGGTGAACCCCTTGATCCAGCCATCCACGATGTATGGTGTCGTCCAGCTTCGACAGCGCCGTGGGCGATTCAGTTGATGGTGGATGATACCCGCGATGAGCAGTGGCTCTTTCGCCGCACGCCAGCGATTGCTCGCCCAATCACGGCATTAGGAGGGGTCACCCCGGAAGGTATCCCATATCTGGCGCCTGAGATACAGTTGCTCTACAAGGCCAAAGGTCTGCGCGCAAAGGATGAAACGGACTTCACTCACGCCTTGCCTGCGCTCTCTGGAGAACGTCGCCAGTGGCTCAGGACTGCATTGCTCACGGTACATCCAGATCATCCGTGGCTGAAGCGACTGACGGATGAGTGAGAGGTTCTCAGTGGAGTTTGTTCGTGTGCCTCATCCCCTGAACGTATTGCCCACGACGAACATCAGGTTCGCTGGGCGCTCGGCCATGCGGCGTGTCAGATAGGGATACCATTGCGTGCCATAGGGGACGTAGACCCGCACGTTGTAGCCCGCGTCGGCCAGCTTCGTTTGCAGATCGCGGCGGATGCCGTAGAGCATTTGGAACTCAAAGCGCGCCCGCGCGATGCCCTGCGTTTGGGCGATGCGGATGGCCTCGCGGATGATATGCTCGTCGTGCGTGGCGATGGCCGGATAGACACCGCGTTCCAGCAGCGCGCGCATCAGCAACACATACTGTGCGTCGACATCCACCTTATGGGGGAAAGCGATGGTTGGCGGCTCAAGGTACGCGCCCTTCACCAGCCGCACCCGCACCCCGCGCTCGATCAAGAGCGCCACGTCGTCGGGCGAACGATACATGCACGACTGGATCACCGTGCCGACGTTCTCGAAGTGCTGATGAAGATCGATCACCAGATCAAGCGTGCGTTGGGTATAATCGGAGCCTTCCATATCCACCCGCACAAACGAGCCATACTCCTGCGCCCGTTGCAGCACGCGCGTCAGGTTGGCGCGGCAGAGGTCATCGCCCAGGTCAAGCCCAAGCGCCGTCAGCTTCACCGAGATATTCGCCTCCACTCCCGTCGCTTGAATCTGATCGAGCGTGCGCACATACTCGTCAGCGGTCTGCCGCGCCTCATTTGCCGAGGTGACGTTCTCGCCCAGGTGATCGAGCGAGACGCTGATATGGCGCCGGTTCATCGTGCGCGCCACCTCCAGCGCCTCGCTCAGCTCCTCACCCGCCACAAAGCGCCGCGCCACACGGCGAGTCGCGGGGTTGGCGATCACAAACGTGCGAATGCTTTCCTGGCGCGCCAGATAGAGCATGCTCTCTTTTAACATGGGGTGTGTGCTCCTCACTGTGGATATTGTGGGGCATTGTCGGGCGTCGCAGCTCACCGTTGAGCGCCATCGGCCTTCCCCAGGCGATTTCTCGTTACAAGACCACGCCAAAATACATCTAAAGCATACATACTAAAACGCAGCGCAACGGTGTTCGGTTGCGCTGCCCCATTCCTTCTCCGGCTATGGCGCGGGGACATGCGAGAAGACTGACGGATAGGTGTTCATCCAGTGAACATCCTTCAACGGCCAGAACACCATGATCACCTTGCCAAGAATGTTGCTTCTTGGCACAGGGCCAAAGCCGCGCGAGTCATAGGTCGCGCTTTGCAGCCGGTTGTCGCCCATCACGAAGTATTGGCCCGCGCCCAGGTGATAGGTGTCAATCACATCGTTTTCCGGCTGACCGGCGGCGATATTTGTATAGACGGATTCGTTGAGCGTGTAGCCGTTGACAGTGACCGAGGTGGAAGTCAGCGTAATGGTATCGCCAGGGGTGGCGATCACCCGGCGGATCACCAGCAGCGAGGGATTCTGCGGATCGGCGACCAGCACAACGTCGCCACGCTGTGGCCCACCGAACAGGTAAGCAGATTTGTTCACCAATGCGCGCTGGTCGGGTTGCAGCAACGGCTGCATCGTCACATCCTGCACCAGGAACGTCTGAATCACGACATTCACAATGACAATGACGATGCCAACGAACAGCAAGACCTCCAGCACCTCACGCGCAAGCTGGGCGCGCCGCTCAGCCGCCGTTAGGTTCACCCGCCGCCGTCGTTGGAGGAAGCCGCCCTTATTCGAGGGTCTCTTTGAGTTTGTTTCCACCATTGCCATTCTCTTTCCCCCGGCAGACGCCGATTGCCGCCCGACTCTCTCCGTACTGCCCGATAGGTATGGACTACCTCTTGGTTCCTCTTGGTTCCTCGGCGCCTACTGCCTGACATGCGCAAACACCGAGCTATAGGTCGGAAGAAAACGAAAATCGTTGAGCGGCCAGAAGATCGCCTCGGCCTTGCCAATGATGTTGGCGCGTGGCACAGAGCCAAAGTCGCGTGAATCATCACTGTCTTGCCGATGATCGCCCAGCACAAAATACTGTCCCGGCCCTAACCGTATATTGGTGAGCACGCTGTTATTCTCGTCAACACCCGGCGGCAGGGGATAGATATACGGTTCGTTGAGCTTGACGCCATCCACGTAGACCGCGTTCAGGCTGATATCAATACGGTCGCCTGGAATGCCAATCACTCGTTTGACATAGGCCACGCTGGGATTGCTTGGCGGATGGAAGACAATCACATCGCCACGCTGCGGCCCACCAAACAGATAGGCCACCGAGTTGACCAGCACATATTCACCGGCGGTCAGGCCAGGCTCCATACTTGGCCCCTGCACCTGATAGGGCTGAACGGTGACGCGCACGACAAAAAAGATTACCGCTGTCAGGATGATCGTCTCCACCAGCTCGCGTACGACATGCCCTTTGGTATTGGGGCTGGGTTTGGGTCGCGCTACCTTGCGCGCTGGTGGTAAGATGCTTGTCTCGCTCATCACCGCTCCTCGTGCACTCCCCTTGGATTCCCGTGCGCCCACGGATGGTCACTCGCATCGTATTTTTACCATTTCCTATGATAACATAGGTTGCAGGCGCCGCCCGGCAAAAGCGTGGTACGCTGGGATGATAGGGCTATACGCTCTGTGCGCGGAGAGCCTCGAAGCATGTCCAATTTTCATAGAGCCATCAAAGAGAGGAACACACCACCCTTATGGCAAACACTTCACCCGCTATTCCTCGCCCGCTTGTCCTCATTGTGATGGATGGCTACGGTATCAATCCCATCCGAGAAGCCAACGCCGTTGCTCTTGCCTCCAAGCCGCATCTTGACGCCATCGAGCGCAAGTGGCCACATACACAGCTTGCTACCTCCGGCCCGGCAGTGGGCCTGCCGGAGGGGCAGATGGGCAACTCCGAGGTGGGCCACCTGAATATCGGCGCGGGCAAGCGGGTCTTGCAGGAGTACACCCGCGTCAGCGCCGCCATTCACGATGGCTCGTTCTTCACCAATCCCGCCCTGCTCAACGCCATCGCCCACGCCAAGAGCAACAACACTAGCCTGCACTTCTGCGGATTGATTGGGCCGGGCGGTGTTCACGCCCACCAGAGCCACCTGGAAGCGTGCCTGCGGCTGGCCGCCAACTACGAGCTGGAGAAGGTCTACATCCACGCCTTCACCGACGGACGCGATACCTCGCCCTTTGGCGCGCGAGACTATATGACCGAACTGCTGGCGAAGGCTGGTGAGATAAACCCAGAGCAACCGGCGCGCGTCGCCACCATCATCGGCCGCTACTACGCGATGGATCGCGACAACCGCTGGGATCGCATTGCAAAAGCCTACTTCGCGATGACGCGCGCCGAGGGCGAGCAGGCCAGCGATCCCGTCGCCGCCATTGCCGCCTCCTATGAGCGGGGCGTCACCGACGAGTTCATCCAGCCAATCGTGCTGATGAACGACGATTTCCCTGTAGCTGTGGTGAAGGAAGGCGACAGTGTCGTCTACTTCAACTTCCGCTCCGACCGTGGACGCGAGCTGACCAAAGCGTTTGTCCTTCCAGAGCTGCCACCGCAGGCCGACGCGACCTTCCCGCGTGGACAGCGCATCGAAGATCTTGAGTTTGTGACGATGACAGAGTATGAAGCGGGGCTGCCGGTGGATGTCGCTTTTCCAGCGGACAACGTGGATAAGCCGCTGGCGAAGATTCTCTCCGACCGGGGGCTGCGCCAGTTCCACACCGCTGAGACGGAGAAATACGCGCACGTGACGTTCTTCTTCAACGGCGGACGCGAGGCCCCCTACCCCGGCGAGGATCGGCTGCTCGTGCCATCTCCAAAAGTAGCCACCTATGACCTGAAACCGGAGATGAGCGCGCCAGAACTGACCGACGAGGCGGTACAGCGCATCGAGAGCGGCATCTATGACGTGGTGATCATGAACTATGCCAACGCCGATATGGTGGGGCATTCGGGAAAACTGGAGGCGGCGATCAAGGCGGTGGAGGCGGTGGACGCCGGTGTGGGGCGCGTGGCGGAGGCGGCGCTGGCCCAGGGCGGCGCTGTGCTGATCACGGCGGATCACGGCAACGCGGAGCAGATGGTGGAGTACGACACCGGCAAGCCGCTGACCTCGCATACGACGAATCCCGTGCCGTTTTACTTCGTCGTGCCGCAGTGGCCCGATGTCACGCTCAGGCGCGACGGCATCCTGGCGGACGTTGCGCCGACGATGCTGCAACTGCTGGGCCTCCCCCAGCCGGAGGAGATGACGGGGCGGACGCTGATTGTGGGACGCTGACCTACCCCGCCCCCTCCCATAGATGGGAGGGGAGAATCGTGTGGTTGGCGTGTGTGGCGGGTAAACCCGCGCCTAAGGGCTTCACTCTGTTGCGCCACAAAGTCCGCCTGCGCGGACTGGAAGATCGCTACACAGCATACTGAACGGCAGGCGCGAGCAGAGTAGCGCCGCCATCCCTGGCAGCGTCTGTCGGTGGCACAGATGTAGCCGAGCAGACGCCCATCACCTTCGCCAGTGTTTGGAGAGTGCGATTACGCTGCGCCGAGATAGGCGATCAGGCATTCGATGCCCTCGCTGGCGCCGGTAATCTCGCGCAGGCGGCGTCCCAGCGTGCGAATCATCAACGCGCTGCCCTGCGCCTGGGCCTCCCACTTGCCGGCCACGTCGCGCGCCGCCTGCTGTGCGCGCTCAAGCGTCTCCGCCGTGCAGAGGCCAAACCCTTCGACGTAGCAGAGACCCTGGGCGATGCGCTCGGCTTGCGCCATCGGCACGCTCAGCCGCGCTGCCACGGCGTCTTCGGCGCAGCCAAGCCGCTCGGCCAGATGCGCCTCGGTCAGTGCGCCAGCCGTCCGCGCCTCTGCAAAGACCTCGGCCAGCAGCGTCGCGTCCGCTGTGTCTGCCACCTTGCCAACCACCCGATCCAGCAGCGCGGGCAACGATGGTAAGGAAGCGCCTTTGCGCCCATCATAGCGGAGATGCGCCACAGGAGTAGTAGCTTCGATATGCGTTTGTGCTTCATCTCCATTCGCCAGATCGAGCGTGATCAGCGGGACACGCACCGCAAGTTGCGCCAGCCGTTGCGCGGCGGCCTCCGAGGCGGGCAGAGGGACAAGATACACCCGCTCGTCGCCGCGCGTGAATGTGAAGAGCGCCGGATAGACGCCATCCGCCAGGATAATTGGCTCGATTGCCCGGCGCATCACCCACCTATCCATCCCTGGAAGTTCGCCGGCGCGCCTCAAAGTGGCCAGGTCAGCGGCGAAGGTAGACGCTCGCTCCCAACTTGTGAGCAACGATGTGGGCGCGACGAGTGAGCCGATATCTTCCTCCGAAGCGCCGCCAAGCATCGCCAGCATATCGCTCGCCAGCCGTAGCAGCCATATATCGCCGGTGGGCGCGTTGATCTCTGCCTCGCCTGAACGCGCAGGCATACCAGTCGTCAACAACGCACTGAGCAGGCGTACCAATCGCACGCCATGCCGCGCCCAACCCGCCAGCGCATCTTGCTGACCGTAGAGCGTCGCGCCAGTCGAGCTCATCTCTGCCCGCACACCTGCCAGCGCACACATCGCCCGCCAGAGCGCAATCTCGTTCGTCGTCGGCATAGCGCCAAACACGGATGCTTTGCGGCTGGCACGTTTCGCTGTGGAGCGCCAGGAGAGCGTGACAGTTCGCGCGTTTGCCAGCAGCGCCGCCAGCGTCTCGAAGTTGAAGCGAGCGATCATGTCATCGGCAGTGGGAAGCGTTCCTACCCGCACGAGCGGCGCATTGGCCGGAAAATCAAGCGAGATGAGGCGCTCAATGGCCGCAATGGCGACGCATCCCTCTGTTTCAGTTATGCCCAGGTCATCCGCTGCCGCACGCAGAAACGCCGCACGCTCTGCGCCACCGATGAAGCCCATCTCAGGCGCGACGTTCGCCCGCTTGAAAAGCCATAGCCGCAAAGCCATCGAGTCGGCGATGCCATGCGCAGCCAGCGCCGCCACCTGCTCCGCCGGAAGTTCTTCGCTGAAGGCGCGCGCACGATGGCGATAGGTCGCGCCCAGGCTGGCGACGATGCAGCGCGCGATCTTGGGGTCGCCAAACAGCCGCAGGATCACCTCCTGATCCAACTCGCTCCGCCGCTTGCCAAGCATGGATTCCATATAGCGGATCGCCAGTTCGATGCGCGGGTTGAGCGTGCGATCGCGCAACAGATGCGGATAGACGATACGGTATTCGCTCGCCTTGCGGGTCGTCTTGCGGAGATCGGTGAGCTTGAGCATGAGTGTATCCTTTTAGCGGGCGGACATGGCGGGCGATTGAAATCGCGCCTACGGGCGACGCCACAAAGTCCGCCTGCGCGGACTGGACTACGATGAACAGGTCTGCGCGTGGCAGACACCTATGCTATCGGTTGAAAGCGACCTATGATCCGCCTGGCGATACTGCTTGCTAAACGCGATCACTCTGCATCAGCCGAGTCCGCGTAGGCGGACTTCGTAGCGAAGCTCTTAGGCGCGGTTTCAACCGCCCGCCGTTCTCCCGCCCATCACCTCGCCTGTCATCTCGCCTGTCGCCCGCATTACTTTCTCGGTGGACGACGGCGGCGAGCGGCGGTGCGTTCGGTCGTGCGACGCGAGACGAGTTCATAGAGTTGTGCCTCGCTGGCTTTGGGGCGTAGCACGCGCCCAAGCCGCTGCACATATTCGCGCATCGAGGAGCTGCCGCTGGCGACGATGGCTACATTCGCATCGGGCACGTCCACACCCTCATTGAGCACACGCCCCGTCACGATCTTGGTCAGTTCGCCCGACCGAAAGCCTTCGAGGATAGCGCGGCGTTCGGCTGGCGGTGTGCGATAGGTGATGGCAGGCAGCAAGAGGCGCTGGCTGATGCGATCCACCATGTCTACATACTCGGAGAAAACGATGACTTTATCGGCGGCATGGCGGCGCAGCAACTCTTCGATGGCGGTGAGCTTGGCGTCGGCGTTCATCGCCGTCAGCCGTGCTTCGTGGTGCGCGCGCAAGGCACGCCGCGCCTCGGCGTCGAAACCGCTGCGGCGGATCATAGCCTCGAACATGCCAGGGCCGGGGCCTCCAAGTTCGGCGCGATGCGTCGCCAGATACCAGCGCCACTCTCCCATCAGCGCCTCGTAGCGCCACTCCTCTTCGGGCGTGAGGTCAACGTAGACGCGGCGCTCACGATAGGCGGCGATATGCTTCTGCGCGGCCAGTTCGTCGGCGTCGCGCGCGAAGACAACTGGGCCGATCAGCGCATCCAGCGTGTGATGACCGCCGTCGGCGCGTTCCAGTGTGGCGCTCAATCCCAGCCGCCAGGGCGCACGCGACTTGTGGGCGATGGCGTGATAGCTTTGCGCGGGCAGGTGGTGCGCCTCGTCGAAGATCAGCAGACCAAAGTCGTCCAGTCTGCGGCGCGGCATGGCGGCGGAGTCATAGGTGATCACCGTGATGGGGCCGGTTCTGCGTTCGCCGCCGCCGATGACGCCCACCAGTTCAGCAGGAACGCCCAGCCGCTCGATGATCCCCTCACGCCACTGCCGCAACAGTTCAATAGTGGGCACGACGACAAGCGTCCGTACGCCAAGCTGGGCCAGCGCCCCCAGCGCAACCACCGTTTTGCCAGCGCCCGTCGGCAGCGTAACGATGCCGCGCGCGTCCGCGTCCAGCCAGGCGTTCACCGCCTCCTGCTGATAGGGCCGCAATGGCATCGCCAACTGTGGCGCGAAGGTCAGCGCATAAGGCGCGCGCGCTTCGGCGGCGGGCAGACGAGCAGGATCGTCTGCGGTTTCTTGCGCCTCATCGTCAGGCGCTTCGGGGTTGTCATCGAGTGCAGCGAAGAGATCGCCATCGAGATCGTCTTGTGTGTTGTCAGAGGCGGCATGGCCCCTGGGTAGGTGTGTCATGGTATGTATCGTTTCTCAGGCGACGAGCGACGTGGTGGCCGCTACATGCGCTGGGGCGCTCGTTGAGTCGGTCATGTTTGCCGATTGGGCAATCGGGGAAGCGCCGCTTGCTCCGTCTTCTGCCTCCTGCGTCTCTCCGGCGCCCTCATGATCCTCACTGATCTCATCGCGCATCTGGCGCGCTTGCAGGACAATCGCCGCCCCTTCGGCCAGCCGCTGCTCGCTACGTGGGCCAAAGCCGTGATGCTCGCGCAGACGCCGGTTGTGCGCCGCCTCCCAGAGTTCGGCGACCGAGTGGATGCCGAGGTGGCCGGTCAGGCGGAGCGCGGTGCGTGGGCCAACGTGCGCCACACTCATCAGGTCGCGTACATCCTCAGGCAGTGACTCTTCGCAGAGATCGTCATAGAAGGTCATGCGACCGGTCGTCACCAGTTCGGTGATCTTGCGGCGCAACCGCTCGCCCAGGCCCGGCAGCTCCAACTTTACACCAGCAGCAATGATCTCGGCGACGGGAGTGCGCAACGCCATCATGCCGCGCGCCGCGTTCTCGTAGGCGGCGATGCGATAGGGGTTGTCCTGCTGCATCGTCAGCACAGTCGCGATATTGAACAAGACCTCGGCCACCTGCTGATTCGTCACTGGCTGGGCCGGTGGCAGCGTTGCGCTATAGTCATAGACTGCGACGTTGCTAAGCCGTGGCGGTGCTGCCTCGCCCTGCTCGTTCAACAGTTGGATGGTTTGTGTCATCTGAAACATCGTTGTATCCTCCGTCCAGCCTGCTTGTTTTGCGCTGGAACGTTCGTTCTTATTATACCATGCGACATGACATAACATCAATGCCTCAAAGTGTCTTTCAGATATGCTCATGTCGCTTGTTTTTTGGCCTTGTATTGTCAGATTGGCTATCTACTAATTCTTTGCGCGGGGGAGTTGGGCGGAAGTGTGGAGAGGGGTAGGGAATGGGGGTGAAGGGGGTATTTTTCTACCCCTCCCCCGCAATGCGGGGAGGGGTAGGGGGTGGGAGCTACCGTGCAAACACCCGCACGAAGCGGTTTGGCTCGCGGCCCTGGCTGCGTGAGGTCAGGTTGTAGCGTTCAGCGATGCGGTGTTGCAGCCGCCGGACGTATGCGTTCGCTGGGGGCAACGCGATCTGCCCCTCGCCACGATGCAGCAGCTGCATGATCGCGTCCTCGGTCGCCTGCATCGTTCGCAGCGTGGGATGCTCACCATCCTCAGCCGCCGACTCCTGCTCGCTCTGCTGCAAATCGAAGATGCGCGCCAGGCATTGCTGCATCTGCGTCACCGTGTTCGTTCGCAGGATATAGACCGGCTTGCGGCCCACGCCGCGCAGTTGATCTGAGTGCCTGCGGTAAAACGTGCGCAGCGTGATCACTGCGTCGGCGTTCTCCTGTGTGTGGCTGATCTCCACAGGCGCGCGTAGCTCACGAGCGGATTGCTCCAGACGTTCGCGGCTGACCCCAAAAGGATAGATGCGTACCGGTCGCCGCCGCACGCCCCGGCTGACGCCTGCCAGCGCCATACCGTCGCCCATCGCCGCGCTCTCTATGCCTGTTGCGCCCGTCGTGCCGGTCGGTTCCAGGTCATAGAGGTCTTCGTCGTCGCCCTCATCCAGCGCCTCCCAGGAGGGGATGGGCGGCTGGTCTTCGGCGCGCCAGCGTGTCTCGGCAATGCGTCTGGCGTCTCTGGCGTCCTTAGGGTCTTTGCGGCGCCCGTTGCGTCCGCCGTTGCGTCCACGCTTCCCCTCGAACATCTCCTCCCATCGGCTGAGCGGATCGTCGTTGGAGTGCGCCGCGCCCCATGAGGACGCCTCACCCGGCTGGATCACCACCTGCTCGCGTTTCAGTTGATCGTGCTCGTCGCGCGTGCGGCGTTCCGCCGTGAGCGGCTGGCCGCGCAGCAGATTGTCCACCGCCTCGGCCACATCGCCATGCACGATCACCTCGCGCCAACTCAGTTGCTCCACCAGCACATCGAAAGTAGGAGGCGCCTTACGTTCGAGCACCGTCTTCTGGGTGCCCCGCCGCCGCGCCTCCTCATCGCCCAGTGTCACCGCCTGGATGCCGCCTACCAGGTCAGCCAAGGTCGGGTTCAACAGCAGGTTTTCCAGCGTGCGCCCATGCGCCG
>JAJPIU010000082.1 GCA_021324535.1 Pseudomonadota bacterium | reverse complement strand
GGTGGTGGAGGAGCTTGAGCGCAAGCTGGCCAACCCGCTGACGCAGGCGATCCGTGGCAGCCTGAACCGCTCTACCCGCACGAATCGCCCGCGCAACGCTGAGATCAACTGGGATCGCACGATTCGCGCGAACCTGAAAAACTATCTGCCAGAGAAGGGAACGATCATCGCGGAACGGCTGATCGGCTACGGGCGCAAGCGATCATCTCTGCGCGACATCATTCTGTGTGTGGATCAAAGCGGCTCAATGGCCTCATCGCTCGTCTATTCGGGCATCTTTGGCGCGGTGATGGCCTCGATCCGTGCCGTCAGCACGCGCATGGTGGTCTTCGATACGTCTGTGGTTGACCTGACCGACGATCTGCAAGACCCGGTTGATCTACTGTTTGGCGTGCAGCTTGGCGGTGGCACCGACATCAATCGTGCGCTGACGTATTGCCAGCAGGTGGTCACACGTCCCAATCAGACGATCCTGATCCTGATCACTGATCTCTATGAGGGCGGCAATGCGCAGGAGATGCTGCGGCGCGCGGCGGAGCTGACGGCGGCTGGCGTGCAGATGGTATGTCTACTGGCGCTGAGCGACGACGGCAGGCCGAGCTACGACAAGCACAACGCGGCGCTCCTGGCCTCGCTTGGCGTGCCCTCGTTCGCCTGCACGCCCGATCTCTTCCCCGACCTGATGGCGGCTGCCATCCAGCGGCACGACCTGGGCTTGTGGGCGTCCAAGCATGACATCGTGGCCGCCCGCGCGGAGGAGGAATAGGATTGGCGGGCGGTTAAAACCGCGCCTAGGGGAGGCGCTCACGCGCCTCCACGAAGCCCGCCTTCGCGGGCTAGTTCCTGGCCCGACCCCTCCATCGTTGCGATGGGAGACCAAGTGTAATGTTCACTATCATGTATGAGTTACAATGATTTCCAGCCTTGTAGCTGTTCAGCTATTTTCGTCATTGGTCACTGTGTCTGCATCCACTTCGTCATAGTCTGCTTCGTCGCCATCATCATCTGGATAATAGTTGTAGGATGGCTCTTCGAGGTCATCCTGCGGCGGCTCGTCCGTCAGAATATCTTCTTCATCGCCCAATACTTGAACAAAATATGCTGGATGCCAGTGCCTACTAATTTGGGAGTAAGTTTTAGCTATGGTAGCCTTATCATGATAAGGCATTGGATTCGTAGCCCATTCCCATCCATTTGGCTGCCGAACCGCGAAGCGCACGTATTTATACTCTCTGTCTTCCACTTGCACACCTCACTTTGCGCTTAGTAAGCGTGCTTCTTCAACGTCGAAGCACGTTAGAAGTTCAATCGGAAAGGAAAAGTGCTCCCATCTCGGCAACACTGGAAAGGCGTGTTAGAGCTTTAATGCTCACATCTTACCACCTAAGGATATTCATGTCTAATGTTTAGGCGCGACTTGATTTGTCTGCATGTCCGCTACCTGCTCATCATCCGCTCTTGTTCAATCTCTTCGTGAAGGTGTAGCTCTTTGTCGCATAGCCCTCGCGCTGGTAGAAGCGGTGAGCATCTTCGCGCGTCAGCCCACTACTCAATACCACCAAGCTGACCCCACACTCTTGCAGCCAGTCTTCTGCGCCCCCGTAGTAACAGTGAGCCGATGCCCTGGCTGCGCGCCTGCTCATCCACGACCAACACCATGATCTGCCCGCATAGCCCAGTATATTCATAGTACATACATAGGTGTGCGCCAACTACGCCCACAACTCTCCCATCGCGTTCGGCGACAAGCGTATGGTAGTTATCATCGGAGAAGATGGCGTCCAGGCGGGCGGCCATCTCCGCTGGCGTCGTGGGATAGCCAAGCTGCGTCATCAGCGCTGACAGCGCGGCGTCTTCGCGTGTGGCGGGGCGCAGGTGTGGCTGACTTTGGTCGCTCATAGCGTATGATACCCTCCTCAGTGTCACTTTTGGATAAGCGGCTATACGCATATCTAACAACATCTGGCCTGCACTGCGGGGCCGCTCTGGAGAGCGGCGGTACTCGTGGGGCATTCACCATTAGCCTGACTTCGTGTGGGCGAGACGCGCCGCCAGGGATGGGGCGGTACTTGTGCGCCGCCTGCTACATTGCTTGCCTCCTGGTAACTTGTTCGATGCAGGGTTGAGGCCGCGTAGGCGGGTTCGGAGTGGCGGAGCGAAGCCTTTAGGCGGGGCTTCAGCCGCCCGCCGACCGACTCGCCAGCACAAACAATAGTCCCCCTTCCCAGTCATGGGAAGGGGGCAAGGGGGTTAGGTAAGAGACGCCTACACGTCGAGGTTCTTCACATCCTGCGCGTGCGACTCGATAAAGCGTTTGCGTGGCGCCACCTCGTCGCCCATCAACATCGTGAACGTCTCGTCGGCTTTGATGGCGTCCTCAATCGTCACCTGCAAGATAGTTCGTGTCGAGGGGTTCATAGTGGTTTCCCACAACTCCTCGGGATCCATCTCGCCAAGCCCCTTGTAGCGGCTGACCGTGGCGTTTCTGCCGGTTCCCAGCCGCGCCAGGAACTCGTCGCGCTCCTGTTCCGTGTAGACATAATGGCGCTGTTTGCCCACCTGGATGCGGTAGAGCGGCGGCTGCGCGATATACAGGTTGCCGTTGGTGATCAGATGCTCCATATGGCGGAAGAAGAACGTCAGGAGCAATGTACGGATGTGACTTCCATCAACATCAGCGTCGCTCATCAAGATGATACGACTGTAACGCAACTTATCGTACTGAAAGGTGTCTCCTATGCCGGTACCCAGCGCGGTGATGATGTTCTTGATCTCTTCGCTGGAGAGCATGCGATCCAATCGCGCACGCTCGACATTGAGGATTTTGCCCCGCAGCGGCAGGATCGCCTGGAAGTGGCGGTCGCGCCCCTGTTTCGCGCTTCCGCCGGCGGAATCGCCCTCCACCAGGTACAGTTCACAGCGGGCGGGGTTGCGTTCCGAGCAATCGGCCAGCTTGCCGGGGAGGGTGGAGTCGAGGACATCCTTGCGGCGCACCAACTCACGGGCGCGGCGTGCGGCGTCGCGTGCGCGTGAAGCGTTAATGCACTTCTCGACGATGCGCTTGCCCTCGGCAGGCGTCTCTTCCAGATACTTCGCCAGCATGTCCGCGACGACGTTTTCCACCTGGGTACGCACATCCGCGTTGTTTAGCTTGCCCTTCGTCTGGCCCTCGAACTGCGCCTCAGGCAGTTTCACACTGATAGCCGCCGTCAAGCCCTCGCGCACGTCGTCGCCTGAGAGATTTGCGTCGGCCTCCTTCAACAGATTCGCCTTGCGCGCGTATTCGTTCAGCGTGCGGGTGAGCGCCGCGCGGAAGCCCGTCACATGCGACCCGCCGTCTACTGTGTTCACCCCGTTGGCGAAGGAGAACACCGTCTCGCTGTAGCCATCGTTGTATTGCAGCGCCACCTCGATTAGTGATTTATCTACCTTGCGCTCGATATACGCGGGACGCGCCATCAGCACGTTGCGGTTCTTGTTCAGGTGGCGCACGAACGACTTCAGGCCGCCGTCGAAGTAGAAGGTCTGATCCTGTTCGCGGCCCTCGCGCTCATCAATGATCTTGATCGTCAGTTCGCGGTTGAGGTAGGCCATCTCGCGGAAGCGTTCGGCAAGCGTCTCGAACTGGAAGTCACCGGTCTCCATGATCGTCAGGTCGGGTAGGAAGGTCGTCTTCGTGCCCGTTCCATGCGCCGTGCCAACCGGCTTGACGGGCGCGACCGGCTTGCCTGCACGGTACTCCTGCATCCAGAGCTTGCCGCCGCGCTTCACCTCCACACGGCAGTAGGCCGAGAGCGCGTTCACAGCGGAGACGCCGACGCCGTGCAGTCCGCTAGAGCCTTGCTTGTAGCCGTCGCCGCCGAACTTACCGCCAGCGTGGAGTTTCGTCATCACCACTTCAAGCGTGGATTGTTTCGGGCTTTGTGGATGCGGCTCAACCGGAATACCGCGCCCGTTGTCCTCAACCGAGACCGAGCCATCGGCGTGAATTGTTACCAGAATGCGATCACAAACGCCCGCCATCGCCTCGTCAATGCTATTATCCACCACCTCATACACCAGGTGGTGCAGGCCGCGAATATCCGTGCTGCCGATATACATCCCTGGACGCTTGCGCACTGGCTCCAGACCTTCGAGAATCTGTATGTCTTTTGCGCCATATTCTTCCGTCGTTGTTGTTGCAGTCGCCACGTGTATTCTTATCCCCCTCAATCGTCTTCTCAGTCAGGGAAAAGCCTGAAAAATCCGTGCTTCAGACCCCATACGGGATATAAAACACCTACATCTATATTGTACCACCCAAACAGCCGTTTTGACAGGTGATCAGTACCTTTCGCTCCGCTTGATGCGCGGCTTCGCGCATAAGAGCGCCCTTGCTCACTATGGGGCAAAGCATGTACGGAAGAACTGCTCATCCGCTGTCTATTCTCCTCCAGGTGTGCGCAGATGGAAGCAGGCATAGAGAAACGTCGCCAGATGCGCCCAGGCGCCCACTTGACGCCTCCGCTACAGGGCAAGAGAGGCAGGCGCGGCGCCGATGGGAACGCCTATGGTATGATCTTTCCGCAGACTATAGTAGACATAGTGGCAATGTTGATGCGTGTTCCGGCGGGAAGGCGGTGTTCTTGACAGCGACAAAAGCAGCTCCTTCTGCGCCTTCTACTCGTTCCCTGCGTCCTGGCCTGTGGCAAGGTCTGTTTCTGTGCGGTTTGCTCGTCATCGTCGGCGCGAACCTGCGCACGGTGATCCTTGCCGTGCCGCCCGTTCTGCCGCTCATTCGTAGCTCGCTAGGATTGTCGTATACCTCGGCTGGCGTCCTCACTGCGCTGCCGACGCTGCTGATGGGCGGCGCGGCGTGGGTTTCCGGTCTGCTAGCCGAACGCATCGGCGGACGTATGGCGGTGACGATTGGGCTGGCGCTGCTGGCTTTCGGCGCGCTCATGCGGGCCGTCTGGCCGATTCCCTTCGGGCTGTTCGCCTTCACTATCGTCCTCAGCCTGGGTATTGCGCTGGCGCAGACAAGCGTCCCTCCGCTGATCAAGCAATGGTTTCCTACGCAGATTGGCCTTGTCTCGGCGCTCTTCACCGACGGGTTGATCATCGGCGAAACGCTCAGCGCAGGGCTGACTGTGCCGCTGATGATTGGATTGTTTGGCGCCGACGCCTGGATACAGACGTTTCTCCTCTGGGGCGCGGTGGCGGTTGGCGTCGTTGTGCTTTGGTTCGTGTTTGCGCCCTCTAAGCCGCGTGTGGCTCCTGTGCCCACCTTGTCAGCAACTCCCAACCTTGCACAGTCAAACGCAGCCAGCGTCCCCGTGCAGGAGGCTCGGCTTGCGCCAACCGCCTTCATCATACCAGGGCTGCTGCTTGGCTGCGGCAGTCTGATGTACTTTGCCATGAATACCTGGATCGCCAGCTACAACCAGGCGAGCCATGCGACAGGCTACACGCCGCTTGCCCTCACCACACTCAATGCGCTGCAACTGCCCGCCAGCCTGGGTGTCACGTTCTTCGCGCAACGCCTCGCGGGGAAACGCTGGCCGTTCGTCGTCAGTGGCGTTATGACGCTTGTCGCCACCATTGGCCTGGTAACACTACAAGCTGGCACGGAGGTCTATTGGGCCGGAATGATTGGGGCGGCGTCGGCGTTTGTCTTCGCGCTGGGGCTGGCGCTGCCGCCCCTGCTTGCTCCGCCTGCCCAGGTGGCGCGCCTCACTGGCCTGACACTGACACTAAGCTATTCAATGGCATTCCTCGGCCCGTTTCTCGGCGGCGCCCTGTGGGATCACTTTGGCGCGCCGCCGCTGGTGTTTCTGCCTATTATGCTTGCCTCAGCCGTGTTATGTGTGCTTGGCTTTTTCGTTCCTCAACGGTTCTCCGACGCCGAAAGTGAGCGATAGCCCGAAAAGACTGTTGCGCGGGTTCGGCTGGGCGTGGTATACTAATCTTCGGCCTTTTGTGAGAAGGAATGGAGTATCCCCATGTCTGTAGCGCCACTGGTGCGCGCCGTTGAAGAAGAGAATCTGCGCGCCGATATGCCCGACATCGAGCCGGGTGATACCGTCAAGGTGCATGTGAAAGTTGTCGAAGGCAACCGCGAACGCATCCAGGTGTTCGAGGGCATCGTGATTCGCCTGCGGGGCGATGGTGTGCGCCGGGCGTTTACCGTGCGCCGCATCGCGCATAACGTCGGCGTCGAACGCAGCTTCCTGGTCAATTCGCCACGCATAGACAAGATCGAGATCGTGCGGCACAATGTCGTACGCCGCAAGAACCTCTACTATATGCGTGGGCTGCGCGGCAAGGCTGCGCGCCTGAAAGAGCGCCGCGACTAAGCCCAATCAGGCTGTGTAGGCTCTATCGCCGATGTCGTCTGAAGACGCGACACAACAAAATATGCAGGCTGCGACGCCCATTCGGCGCTGTGGGCTTGATGAGGTAGGGCGGGGCGCTCTGGCCGGGCCACTGGTCGCGGCGGCGGTGATCCTGCCCGACGATATACTGGCGCGGCTGGGTAAGCTTGCGCCGTTTCTGCGTGACTCAAAAACAGTGCCACCCTTGCGCCGCGCCGAGATTGCACGCGAGCTATGTGCGCATGCGCTGGCGCTGGCAATTGCTGTCTGCCCGACGGAAGCCATCAACACGCACGGCATCGGCCCGGCCAACCGCATAGCGTTCCGTCAATTGATCGGCGCAATTGACGCCGACGAGTATGTGGTGGATGGCCGCGTGACGCCACCTGCGCCAGATACCTATCCTGAACGCGCCGCGCGCATTCGCTGCTTAGTAAAGGCTGACGCGCTCGTGCCCGCCGTCTCAGCCGCCTCGCTTGTCGCCAAAGTCTATCGCGACCACCTGCTGGCCGAACTAGGCCAGACCTATCCCCAGTACGCCTGGGCCGAAAACGCAGGTTATGGCACACCTGCCCATTTGGCCGCGCTCCGCACGCACGGCCCTACCCCCGAACATCGCACGCTCTTCGTGACGACGGCTCTCAACGGCGGCCAGCGCGCCAAACGAGGGAAGCGTGGTGAACCTCCCGCCGACGATCAGGATGCGACCCCAGTCTCCTGATGAGCTTATGCGCCAATGTAGATTCGAGCTTGTACGATAAATTTGTCAATTTTAAGAACACCTGTCTCTTGAAAAGGGATAGAGAACCTATGCGTCATCGAAGCGCTCTCTTCGTTATGCTTGCTTCCGTTGTGATTACAGTTGGGTTGTCGGATTCTTCGCTATGCAACAGGCAAACTCATCGCTGGCTGAGACGCCAGGACAAAGCGGCCCACTATCTTCCGCCATTACCCAGTTCGGCTCTATCACATCCACACTGATCTCGCCTGAGAAACTGTTTGAGAACAGGCTCTAGGGGAGAAGTGATCGCCTTGCTTCAGCGGGTACATACTGTTGAGTATCTGGATCAAAGACCACATGATCGCGTGTACAGTTTCTCAGCCTGTTCCAAATAACTAACTGCCGCTGATAGCGTTCTCTTGATGATCTCTCTGTATATAAACATGAGCCGCGCGATATATCCAGATACTTGTGACCACAATTTTGACACCAGCGCCGACGGAAAATGACGGACGATAGCAGACGACACGCCATCACAAAAGCTGAATGTTTCAGGCTTGGCGGACATCTGTGAACGGTAATAGACTGAGCAGATTGTCTTCCTAAACCATGTGTCGGGGGTTCGATCATCATCCATACTCTGTCTCATTCAGACATATGGGTGTTTGCGTATTCCTCGGCGAGATACTCATCATGGCGGTCTACCCAGCCGGGGTCGTCGCTGGCAAACATGCCTGCAATCTGGAATAACGGATCGTTCGCCGGATCAGCAGGTATTTCGGGGAGTGTCGCTTGTTGAGTGGCGTCCTCCACCCATGCCACGATCAGCGCATCCGGCTCCTGTGCCGAGCGCGCAGCATATTCTTGTATTTTTTGATAGAGATCATCTGGAAGCATAACCGCATGTCCCATGTGATGCCCCCTCTCTACAAACAAGCTCCGCTCGATGCCCTACTATCCACGCTCATCATATCACAATTGAATGGCTTGTGTTGGGATTATCCATGCTCTACGGGCAAACCAGCCTGCTCCCATTCCTCCGTGCCGCCGTCTACGTTGAAGACGCGCGCGATGCCCTGGCGCTGCAAATAGGCGGCGGCGGAGAGGCTGCGCTGGCCGGTGTGGCAGATCAGCAGCACATCCTTCTCGTGCGGTATCTCACCCACCCGGCGGATCAACTCGCTCAGCGGGATATTCTTTGCGCCCTGCGCGCGTACCTCGACGTATTCCCACACCTCGCGCACGTCAATCAGCACGGCGTCGCTCTCCGGCTCTGCCAGCCGCGCCTGCGCCTCGCGTACTGTCACCGAGGGGATGTTTGGCTGCCCGTTCTTGCGTTGTCCTGGCGCACCCATGCTGTATGCTCCTTCTTGAAAATTATGGGATGTGACTGAGTTGATGAGGCGCTTCACTATTCAGACGATGCGGGTGGCGAGACGCGTGGGGCCGCTCTGGAGAGCGGCGGTACTCGCGATTTACGCGCATGCACTATCACTATAAAGATATGTCCGCCTACCACGACTCCCTTTGCCAAAGTAGAGTCCGCGAAGGCGGACTTTGTGGCGCAAGCCCTTAGGCGGAGTTTCAACCGCCCGCCGCCTTCAACTGCCACCCGCCTCGTTGTCACGCGCCCGTTATGCTCGCCATCCGGAGACTGGCCGCCACTCTTCGCCCCTTCCCATCTCTGGGAGGGGGCTGGGGGTAGGTTACTCCTCCGACCCATACATGATGGCGCGCTTCACCTCTTCGATGGCCTCCGTCACATGGATGCCGCGCGGGCACGCTTCGGAGCAGTTGAAGATCGTCCGGCAGCGCCAGACGCCCGTGCGGTCGCTCAGAATGTTGAGCCGGTCGGCGGCGCCACGGTCGCGGCTATCAAAGATGAAGCGGTGCGCGTTGACGATGGAGGCTGGCCCCACCCATTCGCTGTTCGCCCAGACGGACGGGCACGATCCCGTACACGCGCCGCATAGGATGCACTTCGTCGTCTCGTCGAAGCGTGCGCGCTGTTCGGGCGATTGCAGGCGCTCGGTGTGGGGCGCTGGCTCATCGTTGATCAGATACGGCTTGACCTTCTCGTACTTTGCGAAGAAGGGATCCATGTCCACGACCAGGTCGCGGATGATCGGGAAGCCGAGCATCGGCTCAACCGTGATGCGCGCGCCGAGGTCTTGCATCAGCAGCTTGCACGCCAGCCGGTTGCGCCCGTTCACCCGCATCGCATCCGACCCGCAGACGCCGTGCGCGCACGACCGCCTGAAGGTCAGCGTGCCATCTTGCTGCCACTTGATCTTGTTGAGCGCATCCAGCAGACGATCCTTTCCCTCCACCTGCACCGTAAACTCTTGCCAGTAGGGCTGATCGTTCGTATCCGGCTGGAAGCGTTTGATCCTCACCTGAACCGTGCGCAGGTCGGAGCCGGTCTGCGTTGCGCCCCTTGGAGCGGCTGTTACCGTCGCCATAGCTATCTATCCTCTCATTGCTCACCTCTCCCCAACCCCTCCCCATTTATGGGGAGGGGGAGCAGCGCATTGCCAGACGCCACATTCTCCCTTCTCATCTATGGGAGGGGCTGGGGGTGGGTTAATACTTGCGCTCTTTGGGCTGGAACTCCGTGATGACTACCGGCTTGTAGCGCAACTCCGGCTCGCCAACCTGATCGGTGTGGTAGGCCAACGTGTGCCGTAGGAAGTTCACATCATCACGCGCCTCGTAATCGTTGCGGTAGTGGCCACCGCGGCTCTCTCTGCGCGCCAGCGCCCCTGCGATGGTCGCCTCGGCGCAATCGAGCAGGTTGCCCAGCTCGATCACCTCCATCAGCTCCGTGTTGAAGGTGTGGCTGGTGTCCATCAGGCGCACACCGTCGTAGCGTTCGCGTAGCTCCACCAGCTTCGCGCGCGCCTCCGTCAAGCTCTGTTCGCTGCGGATGACGCCCACCTTATCCATCATCATATCACGCAGCTCTTTGCGGATCGCATCCTGCCCCTCGCCGCGTGTGCGCCCCAACAACGATTCCACCTGCTCGCGCGCCCGCCCATCGGGATCGTTGGGCAGCGGCGCGTAGTCGGCTTCGGGGAGCCACTTGCTGGCAATATGCTTACCGGCGCGGCGGCCAAACACGATCAGGTCAACCAGTGAGTTCGTGCCCAGGCGGTTCGCCCCATGCACCGAGACGCAGGCTACCTCGCCAGCGGCGTAGAAGCCGGGCATCACAGTATTCTGCTCGTCAACCACCACGCGCCCCTCGATGTCGGTTGGGATGCCGCCCATCGCGTAGTGCGCCGTCGGCTGGATCGGCACCGGTTCGTAGTACGGCTCGACGCCAAGATAGGTACGCGCGAAATCGGTGATGTCGGGCAGTTTCTCGTCAATCCTCTCTTTGCCCAGATGCGCGACCGAGAGGTACACATAGTCTTTGCCATCAATGCCGCGCCCCTCAGCGACCTCCTGGTAGATGAAGCGCGAGACCATATCGCGCGGGGCCAACTCCTGCATGGTCGGCGCGTAGCGGATGCAGAAGCGTTCGCCCTCGCTGTTCAGCAGATACGCGCCCTCGCCGCGCGCCGCCTCCGAGAGCAGGATACCCACCTTGTAGAGGCCGGTCGGGTGGAACTGGTACATCTCCATATCTTCCAGGGGGATGCCTCGCCGGTAGGCGACTGCCATACCGTCGCCCGTGCAGGCGAGCGCATTGCTGGTAATGCGCCAGGCGCGCCCGTAGCCACCCGTCGCAAAGACAATCGCTTTCGCATGGAAGACGTGGATCGAGGTGTCGCGCAAGTTCATTGCCACCACGCCGCACGCCTGCCCATCGTTGAACAGCACGTCGAGCATCATGTACTCATTGAAGAAGTTGACCTGGTTCTTGACCGACTGCTGATACATCGTCTGCAAGATCATGTGGCCCGTACGGTCGGCGGCGTAGCACGAGCGGCGCACCGGTCCCTCGCCAAAGTTGCGTGTGTGGCCACCGAAGCGCCGCTGGTCAATTTTGCCGTCAGGCGTGCGGTTGAAGGGCAGGCCCCAGTGTTCGAGGTCATACACAGCGTCAATCGCCTCGCGCGCCAATACCTCGGCGGCGTCCTGGTCGGTCAGATAGTCGCCGCCTTTGACGGTATCGAACATATGCCACTTCCAGTGGTCTTCTTCCTGGTTGCCCAGCGCAGCGGCCACGCCGCCCTGCGCCGCGCCGGTGTGTGAGCGCGTGGGATAGAGTTTGCTGATGACGGCGATGCTCGAATTGTGAGCAAGCTGCATGGCCGACATCAATCCCGCGCCGCCCGCGCCGACGATCACCACGTCAAATTTGTGGTAGTTCATAACAGGTTTCCTCGCTTGGCCGACCCGCCGGAACGGGCTAGCGGATGAATGTATGGAGCAGCGCGCCAACGGTCTGCGCCAGGTTTTCGTTCTTGTGGAAGGTGATCACCGTGAGCATTCCCATCAGCCAGAACGTGATGGCAATGAAGAACAACACCGACTGTACGGTGAGCCGCCAGCCGCGCGAACGGATGTAGTCGTCGCAGACGATACGCACGCCGTTCAGGCCGTGGAAGAGCGCCAGCGTCAGCAGCAGCAGATCGTACACACGCCAGAAAGGGTTAGCGTAGCGGGCGGCCACGAAGTCGTAAACTGTCTGCGAGACGTCGGTGCTGACGTGCATGATGAAGACATGGATCAGCGCCAGGAAGACCAGGCCCACTCCGCTGACGCGGAAGAAATACCAGGAGAAGGTCTCCCAGCCGCTTGAACCGGGGCCGGGTCGGCGTGTCGTGCCGTAGGATGTGACATTGGCGGCGGATGGGACGGGGCGCTGCGCCTGGCGTTCTGCTATATTGGTTGTCATCTATCTCTCTGCTTTCCAATAGACAAACTGATACACGCGAAACGCTACATCGCCGGGGTGTTACAGGCGCCCGCAGGGCACACACCAAAGATCGGCGCCAGGATGTAGAACGCCATCGGGATGAAGCCGATGATCGAGGCAGCCAGCACGATGTAGAACATCTGTTGCTGATACTTGTAGCCGGATGGCCAGAAGTCAATCAGGATGATGCGGATGCCGTTGAAGGAGTGGTACAGCAGCGCGGCGATCAGCGCGGTGGAGACCAGCCGGATGATGCCTGTACTGAAGATGGCAATCGCGTCGTTGTAGATGGTTGGCCCGAAGCCAAGCAGGGTGATATCAACGATGTGGACGAGCAAGAACAGCAGAATGGCAAGCCCGGTGATTCGGTGGAGCAACCATGACCATTGCCCCGACTGACCTCTGTACATGCGATGGACTCCTCACTGGCGCACGGCCAGGTAAACTGGTGGACGACAACTGGGGAAAAAGACAGGAAGCATACCTTCTCTTATTATACGCCCATGTGCGCAATATCCAAAGCGCCTCTTGCAAAGCATATTGCAATCTGTTATACTGGTGACGTGGACGGCGACTACCGCCACGAAAACCCGCTGTGGAAATGAGCTTGAGCATGAACCTGGCCGAGAAGCTACGTGCGCTTCGTGCGCAGGAGGGGCTGCGCCGTGGCCTGTGGCGTCCGCTCACGCAGCGTGAGGTGGCGAATGCGCTCCGTCAGGAGCTTGGTTTCTCGCTCAGCCAGGCGTATCTCTCGCAGCTTGAAGGCGGCAAACGTACCCATCTAACCAACACCAGCCGCGAGGCGCTCGCCCGCTTCTACCACGTTCACCCCGGCTACCTCGTCAACGACCTCGCCGATCCGCCGCCTTCCGCCTCTTCCCAGGCGGCGCCTTCCTCATATTCCTCGCTTCCTACGTTACGTGACGCGCTGGCTCCTCACGGCCATGCTATGGGGAAGTCAGCGCCGTCTGTCTTCTCTACGTCGCACCCATCCGCCCATGCGCCACAACAACCGGCGGCGCACGATGGCTGGTTTGGCTGGCTTGCGACCGGCGCGCCTGTAGAGGGCCTTGAAGCGATGGGGCTGCTTTGTCGCCTGCCGCAGCGAACCAATCATGCGCAGGGAGAGGCGCGTAGTGTGGCAAACACGGACGAGCTACCAATAGAGACGCCAATCTCTGGCGACAATGACGGCGCGCTAGCGGCTGTGCGTCTGCTTGGGGTAGCGAGTGACCGGCCCGATCTGCGGCGCGTCCTCACTCTCATGGAGGCGTTGCTCCGGCTGCCTGATGATCGCTTGCGCGTCATTGAGGCGGCGCTGGGGCTTACCACATCCGCTGGAACGCTCACTGTTACAGCAGATGAGCAGGCTGGCGCAGACACGCAACAAGCGATGTACGCGCCACGTAGATCCGCCAGAGAGGACTGAAAGGATACGCGCATGGGGAACGGGTTCAGTTGGTTTATTGTAGGCGTCGCCACAGGGCTGACCGCCGCAGCTATCAGCCAGGAACTTGAGAAAGCGCCCAACGAGCGCACATGGAAGGGCAAGGTCGCAGGCGTGCCCTATAACTTTCGCCTGAACGAGTGGCCGAACGTCGCCACCGAATATTGGAACCCCGACAGTGATCGTATTCTCTCGCCACACGCTATTGGCCTGGGCTGGGGCGTCAACTTCGCCGCAGTAGCCCGCCGCGCGCAAGCCGCCATCGCTATGATCGAGGCGTCGCTTGAGCCGCGCAACGAGCGACTCACCAGTCCGGTTGACGAAAGCTAGTCCTGTCGGGCTGACTCCGTCTTTTGGTCAGAGCGTTGGGCGAGAATTGAGGCGTGAAAGAGAGGCGCCCGGTGATCGCTACTGATCCGCTTTCACTTGTGTTTCTTGCCTGCGCGTTGTTCTCGGGCGGATTCTTGCTCATTACCACGCTGCTTGGCGGTGGTCACGCGGGCGCGCATAGCGCCCACCTCGGCGGCCACGACATCCACCTGCCCCACCTGGGTGGCTCACACGCGGGCGCCAGCCATGCCGCGCACATCGCGCCGCATGCCGATCTTTCCCATGCTGGCGCGCACGCAACCCCAGACCATGCCGCCACAGCGCACGGTTCCAACGCTCCCGCAGTCAGCGCCTCGCCGTTGCAGGCGTTGAGCGACCTGCTGCTAGGCAGCCTGAACCTCTATGGGCTACTGATGTTCCTGCTGGTGTTTGGCGTGCTGGGCTATTTGCTGCACAATGGCGCGTCGTCGTTGCCGCTGGTACTTGTGCTGCTGATTGCGGCAGGCGTGGGCGTTGTGGGAGCGGTCGGCGTGAATGCGCTGCTGGCGCGGCTCTTCATCGCCACCCAGTCGGGCGAACTCACTGCCGATAGTTCACGCTATGAGGGGCGACTGGGAACCGTCAGCATGGCGATCCGGCCTGATGGCATCGGCGAGATTCTCTGCTCCGGCGTCTCCGGCGGACGCCAGAGCTTTGGCGCACGCAGCGCCGATGGACGGCCAATCCCGGCGGGGACTGAGGTCGTCATCCTGAGCTATGAGAATGGCATCGCGCGCGTACAGGATTGGGACGGCTTTCTGGCCGACCTAAACAGCGGCGAGGCGCCGGAATTGCAGTCGCTCGATGATTCGCCGTTCACGCAGAAACAACTTTCCTGAAACAAGATAATCCCGGCGCGCATGGAGACAACACAGAGACAAGAAGATGCGCCGGTGAAGGGGTAGGGGGCAGAAAACTATGTTGTCAAACGTATTGATTACGCTGATCGTCATCGTCGTGGTTGTGATAGTCGCGTTTCTCCTCATACTGAGGACATTCGCGGGCTACTATCGCAAGGTTGGCCCAAACCGCGCGCTGATCGTCTATGGCGCGGGCGGCCAGAAAATTGTCACGAGCGGCGCGCATCTCGTTGTTCCGCTGATCAACCGTGCGCAAGAGTTTTCGCTGGAGCTGATGTCGTTCGATGTGGCGCCTCAGCAGAATCTTTACACCAATCAGGGTGTGGCTGTGCGGGTGGAGGCGGTCACGCAGCTCAAAGTGCGCAACGACGACGCCAGCATCAAAACGGCGGCTGAGCAGTTCCTTAGCAAGACGGATCAGCAGCGCGAAGACCTGATTCGCCTGGTGATGGAGGGCCACCTGCGCGGCATCGTCGGCCAGTTGACCGTCGAGCAGATCGTCAAAGAGCCTGAGATGGTCAGCGAGAAGATGCGCCAGGTCAGTTCGGCAGACCTCGCCAAGATGGGGCTTGAGGTCATCTCATTCACCATCAAAGAGGTACGCGACGAGAACGACTACATCTCCAACATGGGCCGCCCGGAGATCGAGCGCATCAAGAAGGAAGCTAACATCGCCGCTGCGCTGGCACTGCGCGACACGCAGATTCAGCAGGCGGCGGCCACCCGCGAGGCGGCGGTCGCCAGAGCGGCTGCGGATCAGGCGCGTGTGGAGGCCGAAACCGCCTCGCAGGCGAAGCAATCAGAGTTCCAGCGCGACCTCGCCCTCAAGCGCGCCGAGTATGACGCCGAGGTGAAGAAACAGCAGGTAGTGGCCGAGAAGGCAAGCGACTTGCAGGCGCAGATCGTCCAGCAGCAGATTGTCGCGGAGGCAGCGAAGGCGCAGGAGATTGAGAAGACGGCGCAGGTGAAAGTGCAGGAGGCCGAGGCGCAGCGCCGCCAGATGGAGCTTGAGGCGACGGTCATCAAGAGCGCCGAGGCAGAGAAACAGCGGGTGGCTACCCTTGCCGATGCCGAACGCACCAAGCAGGAGACGCTTGCGGCGGCAGAGAAACAACGTCTGGCGCTCGAAGCTGAGGGCCGCGCGGCAGCGTTGAGATCACAGGCGGCGGCGGAGGCCGAGGCGGCCCGCGTGAAGGGCGCTGCGGAGGCTGAGGCTGCGCGCTTGAAAGGGATGGCGGAGGCCGACGTGATTCGCGCGAAGGGCGAGGCGGAGGCCGAGGCAATGCGCGTGAAGGCTGCGGCCTACCATGAGTACAACGAGGCCGCTGTGCTGGATCGCGTGATCAGCAACCTGCCCGACATCGTGCGGGCGCTAGCCGAGCCCCTTGCCAAAGTGGACAAGATCAGCATTGTCTCCACCGGTGGCTCAAATAACGGGAGCCTGGGCGCGAGCCGGGTGACTGGCGATGTGGTAGGTATGCTGGCCCAGGCGCCGGCCATCCTGGAGGCGCTGACGGGTGTGCGCATGGCCGACCTGATGGCGCGCGTGCCAGGGCTGAACAACGAGACACCGACGAATACCGTAGACGCCAGCGCGGCGCCAGCAGAGACCAGTGATACAACCACCACAGATGGAGCCGATGGCGCGGCGCCAGCCAGCGCGACGGATGCGACGGATGCGACGACGAGCGCAGAAACTCCTGGCGCGAACGGCGCCGGGACGCCAATGGCAAGCGGCAGCCAGGGGCCACGCCGCGAACCCGCGCGCTGGTAGCGATTGAATATTGAATACAAGGTTGCGCCGCCGTCCCTGGCGGCTCCACGCCCGCAGGCGCCATTCCATGGTTTGTTGCCGCGCGGGCGCCGTTTTGCCTCTGCCAGGCATATGTCCCTCTTGCTTCGCTGAATAGTCTCAATTTATAAGATGAACACGCTTGGCCCAAATGACTGTCGGACGCCCACTGCTCATCATACCAGATGACGAGCCTTGCCCGCCTGCTGTTGGCTCCACTAACAGCAGCATGGGGTCGCCCAGGAGCGCCGCGCTCCTCGTTTGGCTTCCACTGCTGGGAATACTGCGGCGACTGCTTTTGGTACTCTCTTTTGCGTACCCGAGGCCGCGTCGGCGACCTTTGCGGCGGGACGCCTCAAGGCGCGGCCTGCGCCGCCCGCCTGCAAGACCATAGCGTGATGTGCTACACTGGGTACTGGCGATGAGACCCAAAAGTTTTCGGAGGTGTTATCTTCATGCGCTCTTCCCCCGCATTGTCCCGTGGCGCGCTGGCCGACTTCCTCGCCGGATCAACTCGTCCCGCGCCTGTAGCTCACACATCCACTTCGGCGAATGAGCAGGCGCAGCCCTTGCTCGGCACGACGCCCGTGCGCAGCCTTGCTCTGTTGCTTGGCTATGCGCTTGTGGTGGCCGCCTGCCTGGCCGTAGATACCATCAGCCAGTTGAGCAAGACGATGGTGAGCCTGGATGGGTATCAGTTTGACGCGCGTCCCGTGGTTGGTGGCGCGCTGCTGGCGCTGATCGCCGTAACCAGCATGCGCGCCTTTGCGCACGCCGGTCTGCGGCGCTGGCTGATCGAGGCGCTGCTGGTGATCGTTGGCGCGGCGTTGCTGGCGATCAGCGCAAACATCAAGGTGTTTCTTCCATTTACGCCCGTTCCCTTCACGATGCAGACGTTTGCCGTCCTCTTGATTGGCGCAGCGTATGGTTGGCGGCGCGGTGTGGCAGCCGTCGCTGTCTATCTTGCGGCAGGCACGATTGACTCGCAGGTCTTCGCAGCTGTGACGGGCGCCGCGACGTATGGCTATCTAGCTGGCTTCGCGGTGGGTGCGCTTGTGGTTGGCTGGCTAGCGGAGCGCGGCTGGGATCGCAATCTGCTGACGGCGCTGCTGGCGATGATCCTGGGTGAGGTAGCTATCTTTGGCTGCGGAGTCGTCTGGCTAGCACAGTTTTTCGGTTGGCAGAACGCCATCGCCTTTGGGCTGACGCCTTTCCTGCTTGGCGACACCATCAAGCTGGTGTCGGCGGCCATCGCGCTGCCGCTGGCGTGGCTATTCGTACGCGGCGCGCATCGGTTGGCTCGATAACGCCGCTTCTTCCGCCGCTTCTGCTTCGTCCGCAGGGTCAGTCGGGCAGGCGAAGCAGAAGTGGCAAGCGGCGCATTTTTGTTCCTCCGGCTTCGCCTGGAACTTCCCGGCGGCGATTCCTGCCATCGCGCGATCCAGCGCCCGCAAGCGCGATCTCTTCCCGCCCTCATAGCTCCTCAGGTCGTGTTCGATCTTTTCAGTCACATCAAGCGTAGTAGGGCGCCCTGTGATCCCAGGAGCATCTGGCGCGTCAACCCTCTCTATTGTGTCAGGTGTTCCAGAATCCAACGCTGGTTGGTTCGTCGGATCAAGAGTAAGCAGTGAGGCGCCCAGGTAGCGGATGACAATACGCGGGTGTGCGCCAGGATAGTGTTGCTGATAGGCAAGGGCATAGAGGAGGAGCCTGAGGTCTTTGGCGTCGTTATCGTGCTGCAAGCCGCTCCGCACCCATGCCAGCGTCACCTGCGTCCGGCCATCCGCCATCTGTTCGCTGATCACCAGGTCAGCGTTTACCCGCACAGCGCCAGCGTCCAGACGCGCCAACAATTCCTGCTGATGCGCAATCTGGCGACGCCCTCTTCTGCTCATGTCGTCGTCGAGCAATTCATCCCACTGGATGCGCAACACCTTTTCGATGTGACGCAGATAGTCAATTGCGTATGGGCGGTTCGCCTGTCCTTCGTTCCGCCAGCGCAGGGCAATCTGGCGGCTGGCGTCATCCCAGGTAGCTTCAGGATGTTCGGCGCGCAGGTCGATCAAGTCATAGAGCGCCCAGCGCACGGAGCGATGATAGCGCATCGCGCCATCTGGTGCGCCAGCGCGGAAGCCATATTCCTCCGTATAGCGATACCTGAGCGGGCAATCAAGGTAGTTTTTCAGCGCGTAGAAGGAGTGGATAACGCCGGGCTGGATGACCGGCGCTGGTTGATGGATGGGTTGCGCCTCTAGGATCGGCTTGGGACTTTGCAACGATGGAGCCGCCAGCGTCAGATCGTCATCACTCTCGTCATCATCAATGCTTGCAGAGATTTTCCGGCGTGCTGCCAGCAGTTGGCGATAGGTGTCTATCAGGGGAGTGTCCTCTCCTGTCAACAGGCTCCCTGCCTGCTGGAAATATGGGTCGTCGTCCAACAGACCAAGCAACGACGAACGTTGGCTGTGCTTTGCGGAATAGCGCGCCCAGGAGAGCATGGCGATATCGCGTGCGCGTGTGAGGCCAACGTAGAACAGACAGCGTTCCTCAGCGGCAGCCTCGTTTGGATCGTCGATCACGCTGAAGTTGGGCGGATTCACCTTGCGCGGGCCGGGCGAGCGTAAGGGAAACTCTCCCTCAGTAAGGTAGGGCAGGTAGACCACCGGAAATTCAAGGCCCTTGCTGGCATGCAATGTCATCAACGCCACTGCGTCGTCCGCCCCTGTTGGCGCCTTTATCTGCACATTGGATAGGCGTAGCGCGCGAATATATTGCAGGAAGCAGCGAACCATCGGCGCCTTCTCATCCTCCTCGATCTCATTCATTCCCACCTGAGTATCTGTCGCAGAAGGGGAGATTTCCCTTGTTGGCGCCGTAACTGTCTGGTTGACGATGCCGATCATCCCTGCGCGAAAGTCCGGTTCATCGCGCCAGCGCACATCGAAGCGAAACGCCAGCCGCATTAGTTCGCCAAGCGCCGCTAGCGCCGCTCTGGCCTCCGCCTGGCTCATTTGTGTGAACCCTCTGCGCTGATCCTGCCGTTGTCCGTTGGCGGCGCCAGAAAAAGAGCCATCGGCGATATGCGCCAGCCGCCAGGCGTAGCCGCCAGGCCTGAGCAGCAATTGCCCCAGGCGGCCGCCCATACTGCCGCTATCATGCTCAAAGTAGATGCTCAGCATATAATCGCCAAGCTGCTTCAGGCTACGCTGTTCGCTTTTGGACGCGCCTGCCTGGGTGAGCAGCGCCGGTTTGGTGAGCGCGCCGGGCAGTGGCTCTTGTTCCAGCGCGAAGTATTTGATCAGCCGTATCAGTTTGCCAGACGCGACTGTTCCCAGTCCCATTGCCTGTAACGCGGTGTTGGCGCGCAATAAGCCCTGTCCATCGGGGCCAGCCGCCAGCGAGAGAAACGTCAACGCATCTTTGATCGCCTCGCTGGCAAAGAACTCCTCGCTTTCTGCCACAGGAATATCCAACGCTGCAAGCGCCTGGGCGAGCCTGGCGACCTGCGCGCCCTTGCGACAGAGAATCGCCTGATCGCGATACGCATAGCCGCTGGCATGGAGTCGGCTGATGGTCAGGGCAAGGATGGCGGCCTCGGCGTCGGCGTCTTCCAAACCTTCCGCCCGATAGAGCGCGGCGCCGGATGGAACATTTGCGGCGCGCGCAGGGGAGAGCGAAATAGGCGCCAGCGCTGTATGGGCGCTAGGCTCACTCATACGCATGGCAAGCGCGAGTCCTGTGGCTACTAGGTCGGGAACCGAGCGATAGCAGGTGGTCAGCGGATAGACGCCCGCCTGAGGGTAACGTTCGAGCAGCCGCTCAAGGTTTTGTGGCGCGGCGCCGCGCCAGCGATAGATCGCCTGTTTGTGATCACCCACCACCCAGAAGCCTTTGCCGTCGGCGCCAGCCAGCAAAAACAAAAGTTCAGCGGCGGCGAGGTTGGTATCCTGGAACTCGTCGACCAGCAGATGGGCAAAGCGCGCTTGGGCGTCGCTCAGAATATCTGGGCGGGCGCGTAGCAGCTCCACGGCGCGCATGATCAATCCGCCGAAGTCTACCAGGCCGCGCCTGCGTAAAGCGCGCTCCCATGCGCCATAGGCAAGCGCCCGTTCATGCGCTTTGTCAATCTCCAACTGGGTAAAGGTCCCCGCCGGTCTCTTCGTCTGGCCGGATTTCCCCTTCCCTGTGGTGATGGTTGGCGTCTGCGGCGCCATGGGCATCTGTTGAACCAGCGCCAGATAGCCGTCTAGAGACAATAAGGCGTTGCGCGCCTGCGAGAAGTCTTCGGCAAGTTCTTTTATAGAGTCGTGTTGGCCGGTCATCGTGTGATAATAGCGCAGACGCAGGGTAGGCAGGATTTCTTCGATCAGCAGGTAGTTATCCGCGCTGTCGAGGATGCGAAAGTCGGCGGCGAGCGGCGGCTCATTTTCGGCGTGCGGAACGTGTGGCGCATATTCCCGTAGGAGACCAGCCGCGAAGGCGTGGATTGTCATCACGGGAATACGCTCACCAGGCAATTTGGCGGAGTTCAGCCGCTCGCGCATCTCGCTTGCTGCGCGGTTGGAGAAAGTCAGCGCAATAATTTGTTCGGGCTGCGCGCCCGTCTTGTTGATGAGATACGCCACGCGCCCCGCCAGCGTCGCCGTTTTGCCAGTGCCCGGCCCGGCCACCACCAGCGCAGGGCCATTGGCGCAGGCGGCGGCCAGTTGCGCAGCATCGAGCATGGTGAGCGGATCGTTTGGAGGGAGCGATAATGAAGCGTCATCATGCTGCTCAGGTGTCTCGTTTGTTTCTGGGAGAGAAAACGGATCGGCGGTGAGCAGCGCATCTGAGAGACGTCGCCGCGCCAGCCCCAACGAGACGCCGAACGCTTCGGCCAGCCAGCGCGCGTCGTGTGTGTCGCTTGCAAGAAAAGCGCGCCGTACCGCTGCTCGTGGCGCCAGTAGCTCAGCGGCGAAGGCGCTGGCCTCGAGTTCGCGGCGCACCCGTGGGCTATACTCTTCGACGCTATTCAAGCGTCCGGCGCCATCGCGGAGAGCGCCAATATCGGCGTGCTGATCGATCTGGCTGGCGTTGCACGGCCCGTGAACGATTTCACCCTCGCCACGGTGCAAGGTATAATGGCCAAGCTCGTGCGCGATGGAGAACGCCAGATCATCCGGCGAGAGCGCCTCATCGTACCAGATCGAGCCGCCAAGTCCCGGCTGCGTCCAACTCCACAGCCGCAAGCGGGCATAGGCGCCGCCAAGCATCGAGCCTGTCTTGTCAGGCCGTAGCCTGATCTTCAGCAAGGCGCAGAGCCGCTTGACCAGCGTCAACGCGCGGGGGTCAGATGGAGCGGCGGCGCTGGCGGAAGCAGCGTTGCTTGCCACGGCGCTCTCGTAGATTCCGCTCAATTGGCGAAGTTCCAGTGCCTTGCGTGCGATCTGTGTGATACGTTCCATACGCCGTGCGCTCGCTTTCGTTGAAAATGCGCAACTGTTGTGGCCCTGACGCCTGTGGCGTCGTGGTTGATCTGAGGATGAGCGTGTGAGTCAGGCGCCAGGCGACGGACGCTAGATGTTTTCCTCTCCCACAATGCGTTCCCACTCCTGCTGCTGTTCGGGAGTCAGGTCGCTGGCATGCACCGCATCGAGGAAGTCGTCCTGCTTGAGTTGGGGTGCGGAGTCGGCATGGAAAAAGCCCGGAGCCGCTTGCGTCTGCCCGCCATCGAGGAAGCTGGCCACCACTTCAGGGGTTGCTTTCAGGGCGTCGGCAAATCTCCTGATCAGCGCGCCGGGGATTCTAGCGATAGAGATGGCGTGCTCGTCGAGTTTCTCTAACAGGTCTTCGCTCAGGCCCACCATTTCGGCAAGGCGCTGCGGCACGATGCCAAGCTCTAATCCACGGCTGACCAAACCAGCCAGCATACCTTGCGGAGCCTGTTGCGCGCGTATTGTCTCCATCGCGGCCTGAGCGGCGGGATTGAGTTGTGGCGCAGGAACGGGATCGGGCGTAGGCAGGTCAACCGCAATGGTGTGAAAGTAGAGAAAGTAATCTACAAGTTCACGCGCAAACTGTGGGTATCGCTTCACATACTCGCCTGGGTCAGGCGCCAATCCGGCGCGATAAGCGTCGGCGTATTCTCCCCTGATGCGCGCGATCTCTGCCTCGTCGCCGATCAGTGCGCCGGGCGAGCCAGATGATCCTGGTGAGGTTGAGCGGGGTGTTTCATTGAAATCATGCTCATTCGGCATGTGAAGTATCCTTCCGTGGGGCGCGCGCTGGCGCAGTGTCTGGCGCTGACGATGGTGGTGCAATGTCAGGGAGACGATCTGCGTAGGTATCAGCCTCTTCAGGCGCCTCCGTATATAGATAGGCGCGAATCTTGTCGTACAGATGTTGTACTTTATAGCGAACGGCCCGGTCGGAGATGCCTAGACGTTCGGCGATCTCGCGCTGCGGCGCTTTCTCATAGACACTGAAGTACAACAGTTTCCGCTGCTCGGCGGTCAATTCGCGTGCAAACTGCGCAAAATCCAGCAGAAATTCAGCGTTTGCAAAGGCCATCTCGCTGGTAGGATCAGGGATGACCTCTGCAAGCGTGAGGTTGTTGGGGGCGCTGCCAGGGGAGGTTGTGGCAGACGAGCCGGGTATGGCGTCGTCTAACGGGTTGATCTGGTTCGCAGGAATGCGTCGTGGCTGCTTGACGCCCTTGCGTACACGGTAGCCCTCCTGCTCCATCTTTTGCTGGGCAATATGCTGTTCAAGGTACTCAAGCGCATTGAAAAAGCTTACCTCGAAGAAGGTGTCCTTCTCGCCGAGCTTCTGACAGAGCGCGAGGTAACATTCCTGCTCGAGGTCTTCGTTCACGCCGGAAGCCAGTTTGCCCGGCGCGGAGAGCGCCACCTTGTTGGCCCATGCGGCGACGTGTTTTTGCACACGTCCCATGATGATTTCGAAAATGCCATCTTGCTCGGCCTTGCGGTATTTCGTTCCCCACCAGCGCCAACAGCGCGCCAAGACCTCGAGAGGCAGCGGTTTGCCATTTGCCATCTTCGAGGTGAGCGCCTGCCAATACTGTGGAGTGTTGGGCCGGGGTAACGAGCGAAACGCTTGCTCGATCTCTTCACGCCGCTCTGCATAGTGGTCTTCCGCTTGTTCGCCCACAATAAGCTCCTTGCTTCTGCGAATGCGCCAACTCTTGGTATACACTGTTTGTGCATTCAGTATAGAAGCAAGAAAAACCGCCGTCAACATACAAGCCTCACGTCCGCGTCATGATCGCCGCCCTGTGTTCCAGCTATTCCCTTTATCCGGTTTGGTAAGCGCCTCACCCAGGGGATACAGCAGCAATTGCAAAAAGCGGAAATGAGTTTTGACTCGCGTGCTATTGACGGGTTGGCGCCTCAAGCCGCGCGCGTAGTTGCTCAAGCGATTCGTCGCTGATATGCTCAAGAACACTCTCAAGCGCCGCACGATTTGCCTGGGCAATTGCCTGCTCAACCTCAGGCGTCAGCGACTTGAAGCGTGCGCGCATGACAATCTGCACGCTCTCGCGCAGCCCTTCCGCAACACCTTCTTCACGGCCTTCTTCACGGCCTTCTTCACGGCCTTCTTCACGGCCTTCTTCACGGCCTTCTTCACGGCCTTTCTCGATGCCCTGGGCCAGCCACTCCTCCGCCCATTTTTGATAGAGCGGAGACGACTCAATCAGCCCTTGAAAACCTTGCGACATAATAAACCTCCGTACCCATGCGCTGGCCTGTTCTCGGCCAATACGCCGCGATGCCACAATACCCAACAACGTCACCAGAGCAACCCATTCTTCTTGGCTGCTGGCGTGTTCTTTTGCTACTCTACCAGCCAACTCAATCTTTTCTGTTGTTCCACCATCTTGAGTGAGGGGAACCAGGGGAAGGAGTCCTACAATACCATGCTCGCCAAGCGTCAGCAGGCTCGCCGCCTGTAACTGATATATCTCTATACTCTTGAAGTTCCAGACGCCCGACACATAGTCGCCGACACGTACTTCATAACTAGCCGGAGGAATACGTCCGTGCCGTTCGAGCCAGATGACAACCGAGATCACTGGCAGATCAAAGAGCGCGTTCCCACGAGCAGCGTAGGTATATAGCCGTCTGCCCATCGTGGCGTCAGTCTCGGTTTGCGCCTCGATGTCCACCAGACACTCGACACCCTGATAGCGCGCCCGCAGAAACGAGTCTACCTGCATCGGCGCTTCGGTCGCCAACTCGATCTGCGCAATGTCGAGATACTCCACCTGTCCATCGGGCAGCGCAAAGGTGAGCCAATCCTGCGGACGCATCTGTATCAAGCGTTTGAGGGTCTGGTCGGGTTCGCCCATAGGATGACCACGCTTTCCATGATTGCTTCACTGCGCGCCAATGTCTACCAGCAGTATACGATCATCCCGTGAAAACGAGGAAACTTGCAGACACGCGTCTACCTTGCCAGGATCGCCTCGATGCGCGCCACAATCTCAGGCGCGAGCGTGATCTCCGCTGCGCGAGCGTTTTCTTTCACTTGGTCGGGATGCGTCGCGCCTGTGATGACGCTGCTGACCCCTGGTTGGCGCAGCAGCCAGGCAAGGGCGAGTTGCGAGCGCGTGATCCCTAGCTCGTCGGCGATGGGTTTGAGTTGGCGCACACGCTCACGGTTCTCTTCTGTCACAAAGCGTGAGCGCGCCCATTCCACTTTGGCGAAGCGCGACCCCTCCGGCAGGCCGTCGTCGTATTTGCCCGTCAGCATGCCCTGCGCCAGCGGCGACCACACCACCAGCCCAATGCCGTTTGGCTGCGTTACCGGCAGAATCTCGCTCTCCACCCGCTCGCGAGCGAGCATGGAATACTGGGGCTGCTCGGCCTGTGGCGGGTACCAGCCGTGCTGCTTGCAAAGCGCCACCGCCTCGGCGATCTGTTCGCCGCTCCACTCGGAGGTTCCCCAATAGAGGATTTTGCCGCGTGTGATGAGGTCGTTCATGGCGCGAATGGTCTCGATGAGCGGCGTATGTTCATCGTAGCGATGGCAGAAGTAGATGTCGAGGTAGTCCGTTTGGAGCCGCTGGAGCGACTTGTCAATGCTTTCCATGATGTGCTTGCGCGATAGCCCCTGATCGTTTACCTCGTCGCTCATTGGCCAGAAGACTTTGG
>JAJPIU010000236.1 GCA_021324535.1 Pseudomonadota bacterium | reverse complement strand
CCTTGATACGCCCCCAATCAATCTGGATGCCCGCTGCCAGCACCAGATAGTCGTAGGAGACGGTCTTGCCACTGTTGGTCTTTACCGAGGAACCTGCAGGATCTAGTTCGACGACGCTCTCCTGCATCCAGGTGACGCCGCGCGGGATCAGGTCTTTCTCAAGTCGGCGGGTACTCTCTTTCTTGGCCACGCCCCCACCCACCAGCGTCCATAACGGCTGGTAGTAGTGGTAGGTCGCCGGATCGATGACAGTGATGTTTGGCGAGCGCAGCATGTGCGCCAGCCGCGCGGCGACGGTCAGACCGCCGCTGCCACCACCGACGATGACAATACGAGGACTACGCGAAGTCATTTGCGCCATGCCTGTCATGCCTGGGGCCTCCTCCCAACGTGGGCGGGGCAAAGCAACCGCCGAGCAAAGAACTGAGCGGCGACACAACTCAACCCAAAGTATGCCCATCGCTTGTCTAATTGCGCGGTTCTGCCCATCTCACCCGACAGTGTTGTACGGTAGATGAAATAGATGAGGTAGCTGGGCCAGCAAAACCACTGTTAGCGCATGCCTACCACGGGAACGATCGTCGAGTACTCGCTCGATACCACTCGTGTAGCGTGTGTTCGGGTGGCGCACGTTCGGCCGCCCGTCGCCAGCGCGCCCGCTGACGGCCTAGCGGCGCCTCCAGCAACCTGGAACCATATCAGCGGCCACAGGAGCTATCGGTGCCTCGAATCGTCTGCCGGTGTCGCGTTTCTGTCGCGTCTCGGTCTCGTCTCGGTCGCGTCTCGGTCTCTTTACGGATGAGCGTGTTCGGCTGCAGCGTAGGCGCGCTGGCTTTCCGACACTGGTTGCGTTGCGCCGACCTCGGTGGGATAGCCTGCGTCAATCCAGTCGGGCGCGCCCCCTTGGACGGCGATGACGTGGCGACCCGTCGCGGCGAGAATGCTGGCGCCGATCTCCGCACGGTGGCCGCTGCGGCAGATCACGGCTATCTGGGCCTCGCGCGGCGGAGCGTTCAGGTGGCGCATCAGATCGCCAATGTGGATGTGTTGCGCGCCGGGGATGTGACCCGCTGCCCATTCCTGGTCGTCGCGCACATCCAGCACCACCAATGCCGGATCGTGGCTCCAGCGGCGATATAACTCGTCTACGCTCATGCGCTCGAACGACTCGACGGGTAAACCCGCCGCTTTCCAGGCGACTATGCCACCCTCCAGGTAGCCATTCACCTGCTCATACCCGATGCGGATCAACTGCGCAACCGCCTCGCGGCGTCCATCGGCGTCTTCCACTTGCAAGAGTACTGGCGCATTGAATGGTGTCAGCCAGCCCACATACGTCCCAAAGTTTTCATCCAACTCGATGTTGAGCGAGCCGGGCACATGTTCATGCGCAAAAGCGTCACGGCCTCGTCCATCAATCAAAGGAACACCATCCTGCATCTGCGCCTGGACTGCATGAGGCGATAGTGGCGCCGGAGTGGGGAGTTCCCCCAACACACGCGGTCCGCGCTGATTGATGCCGTGCATGTAGGCATAGTAGGTGGGGTAGACGCCGAACCCGGCAAGTTGCGCCTTGACAAAACTGGCTTCATCAGTATGCGCCGCCGGACTCACCAGCCGCTCCTGGCCGATGGTGCTGAAGCGTGCGGCGTCGGCGCTACGAGTTGCGCCACAAAAGGAGCCAGCGCCATGGGTGGGGTAGACGCGGGTTGTCGCTGGCAGCGTGTCGAGCAACCGCCGAAGGGAGTGGTACTGCGCGCGCGTCAGGGTGACGGTCATCCCCGGCGCGACGAGATCGGTGCGCCCGGCGCTGCCTGCCATCATGCTGCCGCCTGTAAACACCGCAGTGGGATCTGACGCGCCCTGCTCATAGACGGCGTAGCTGACATGCGCCGGGGTATGGCCGGGGGTGGCCAGCGCCGCAAACACCAACGACCCCACAGTGACACGGTCGCCATCGTTGACACCTTGGTGGTCATATCGCAGTCCGGCGGCGGCGGCGTTCACAATCGTCGCGCCTACCCGGGCCGCCAATTCGCGGGCGCCCGTCACATAGTCGTTGTGCACGTGCGTCTCGAAGATATGGGTGATGCGGGCGTTCGCCACCTGCGCCGCGTTCAGATACACGTCGATGTCGCGGCGTGGGTCAACCACCGCCGCTGTCTGCGTCTCTTCATCCACGACGAGATACGATTGGTGGCCCAGCCCCCCGACATAAAACTGCTCGATCTGCATCGTCGCTGCCTCCGCGCGCCTGCCAGCCATACCAGCCTCATTGGCCAGCCATCGGCGCGTCACTCATGCTCACTCTCACTCACAGCACTGTGAACGGGCATAATGAGGAATGGCCCTGGCGAACTACGCAGGAGATACCAGGCAAGTAGACAGGCGAGAGACTAGCCTCCTCATCAGCCGTTAGAGTGAAGTATACTGTAAGAAAGAGAGAATGTCAATATGATGTCATACTCTGTTATGATGTCTATGTCGCGCGAGAGGGGGAAGCGGATGAGTGTCGCGCCATTGTCGGAAGGACCAGTCCCACTGTACGAGCAGCTCAAGCAGCGATTGCGCGCCGAGATTGCACGAGGCGCGTACCGCCCAGGGGATCGTCTGCCTGCCGAACCGGAACTTGTGCACATGTATGGCGTTAGTCGTATCACCGTGCGGCAGGCGCTCAGCGACCTTGAAGCTGAGGGGCTGATCGTCCGTCGCCACGGCAAAGGCACGTTTGTCGCCGAGCGGCGCATCGCGCAGGAGCTGGTACGCCTCACCGACTTCGTGGAGGATATGGAGCAGGCAGGCCTCGCGCCGTCGTCGCGGGTGCTGGCGATCCTGCGCGATGCGGCGACGCCAGAGGTGGCGCTGGCGCTGGGGCTGCCAGCGCAGGCCGAGGTGACGCGCGTGGATCGCCTACGCCTCGCCGATGACCGCCCCATCGCCTATGATACAACCTGGCTGCCGCTACGTTTCGGCGCGTTGCTGGACGCGAACGACCTGATCAGCGAGACGATCTATCACATCCTGGAGACGCGCTACCAGATTCCAATTGTCTCTGGCGTGTTTACGATTGGCGCGGCGGCGGCGACCGACGAACAGGCGCGTTTCCTCGATGAAAAGAGCGCCGCGCCGCTGCTCGTCATCGAGCGGGTGTCGTATACGCTGGGCGAGCAGCCCGTGTATCTTCAGCGCCGCTACTATCGTCCGTCGCGCGTCAACTACCGCGTCACGCTGCAACGGCAGGGCAGCGCGCTGGGTGAACGCAACGCGCTACGCGAGCTGCGCCCCATCTTTCGAGAGGCGCCACACACGTCTACACCACCGCCCAATCATGTCGAGGGAGAGTAAACCGCATGATGATGTCGCCACAATCTGCTTCCGCGCCCACCGTACCGCCAGCCAGCGCACCGACGGCGCGCTGGCCGCATGCGCTTGTGCTCACGAGTTCGTTGGCGCTGATTGGCGTGTGTATCGCGCATAGTCTGGAAGACTTTGTCTATGGCATTCCCGCGCGTTTTCACCTGTCCGTCATGACCGCCGCGCTGCTACTTGGCGCTGCCTTCGTCGTGCAGGTTGGCGGCATCGTGCTTGCGACCAGTCGCCGACGGTTGGGGTACCTCGTGACAGGGCTGACGGGCGCCGGGTGGGCCGTTGCGGCTGCTGCGGATCATCTTGGCGAGGTGGTGTTCGTCTCGCCGTACCGGGAAGGCATTCTCTCCAAAGCGTTGGAGGTAGGCATTATGGGGATTGGCGCGCTGCTGGCAATCGTCTCGCTCTGGGCGCTGCTAGGCGGAGCCAGCCGACATGCCAGGTAGAACAGACGGCAGAGCGCCAAACGCGCCATCTGTCTGTATTAGTGCAACAATGTCGGCACGCCACGCACGAGCATCTCGATAGCAATGATCACCAGGAACGGGATGAAGACCTTGCGCAGTGTGCTGTTGCTCAGGCGTGAGATTGTTTTCGCGCCGAGTAGTGCGCCCGCCAGCACACCGAGCGCCACCGGCGCCGAGACCATCGGGTTGATGTAGCCGCGCTCGAAGTAAATCCCTGCGCTGGCCGCCGCCGTCACGCCGATCATGAAGTTGCTGGTGGTGGTCGAGACCTTCATCGGCAGGCGCATGGCGGTGTCCATCGCCAGAACCTTGAACACGCCGCTGCCAATACCGAGGAGGCCAGAGATCAATCCGGCGACATACATCATCGAGAAGCCGACGGGAACACGCGCCACCTGGTACGACACAGCGCGGCCCAGTTGCGCATCGGGATAGGAACTCGCCAGCGCCAGCGCATTGGCGAAGCGATCATTCTTGACGCCACGCGGCAGTTCTTCGCCAATCTTGATGATCAGCGGCACGGCGGAGATCAGCAGCACGACGCCAAACACCGCGAAGAGTAGCCCTGTGGGCAGCAGGGTCGCCACAAAGGCGCCGGAGATTGCACCCACCGTGGTCGCCACCTCCAAAAACATGCCGACGCGCAGATTCGTCATATGATCGCGTACATACGCTGCCGCCGCACCGCTGGAGGTGGCGATCACCGAGACGATGGAGGCGCCCGCCGCCTCATGAATACCCAGCCCGAAAGCCAGCGTCAGCAACGGCACCACGAAGATGCCACCCCCCAGACCAATCAGTGATCCCACGAGACCGGCGGCAAGCGACGCCAGGAAGATCAGCGCAAAGAAGAGCAGGTGTGGCTCGGTGAACGGTGATGAAGAGAGCGCAGCCATCTAGGCGCCTGCCTTTCCCAAAATGAAGCTGATGAGCAGGATGACCAATACAAGGGTGGTGACGAAGACATACAGCCGATCATGTTCGAGCGCGAAGGCAATGATGGAGACCGCGACCCGTACGACCGGCGTCACAAGCAGCACGAGTAGGCCGCAGGCGACGATTGCAATTGGATCGCCGCGCAACAAGCCCTCACCGACGGCGCCCAATGAGGTGGGAAAGGGACGGTCGGCAAGCCCGCCCGTGACCCGCGCCGACTGAATATAAAACAGCGCTACGCCTAACAGAATGATGGCCGCGCTCAACAGCACGCCGCCGCGCAAGACATTGCTGATGATGACTTCCGCCTGGCGAACGAGCTTGTCGTGGTCGGCGTCCGGCTGTGTCACGCCACGCTGGGGCGGCTGTCGCGTCTGTGTGTTCATCTCTCACCCTGATTCCATCGCATCACAACCAGTAAGCGCACATTGCGGGCGTGAGGCGCTGCTCCTAAGTATACCAATCACAGTATGACATCATACTGTCTTAAGTCTAGCGCGCTCGGTGGCGCGCAGACAAGAAGCGAGCGGCTGGCGCATGCGTTGCGTCGATGTTCCCAATCGCCTGGTGGAATCTGGCGCGCCGCCCGTCGACGTCCATCGTGGGCATGCCGCTATGTCATGGCCGTGCGATGGCATTGTTTGATGACTGTATAGTTATATGGTAATGTATTGCCAGAGGTGAGCGGCGCGCTGTGGTGATGATCGATTGGTCGGCCAAGGCGCCGGTTCTGGGTACAAGCGATAGGCGTTGGCATACGCGCTGCGCCTGTACGAGATGGAGGGAAGCATGTTTGGCAAGTTGTTTGGTGGAAACGCCGCCGAGATTATGTCAATTAATCCACGCCAGGCGCAGGAACGCCTCGCGGCGGACGCGGGCAAGGGCACGGTCATCCTGATTGATGTACGCGAGCCGTGGGAGTATCGTCGTGGCCATGCGCGCGGCGCCCGTAACATTCCGCTGAGCCAGTTGGGACGGCGCACGCAGGAAGTTCCGGCAGATTGTGAGACGTTGCTCATCTGCCAGAGCGGGCATCGCAGTATGCAGGCGGCGAAAATCCTGCAAGAGGCCGGGCGAACACGCATCGTCAACATCACCGGCGGAACGACGGTCTGGAAGATGCACAACCTGCCGATGGAATAGGCGACTGGGAGCGGCGTCGGCGATAATCGGAAAGAAGCGAACACGAACAAGCAAATCGCTTGGGCGCCAGCGGCGCGGCTACCGGCGCACCCTGTTCAGAGGGAGAAACCTGCATGGCAACACAACCTACAGTGGTCGTCATTGGCGCGGGGCCAGGCGGCGTCGCCGCTGCGCGGCGGCTGCGCGATTCCGCCGGTCTGCGCGTCGTACTGGTGACACGCGGCGGTGTCTCCACCTATGCGCCTGGCATTTTGCCGGTGCTTCAGCAGATGGGAACGCTCGATCAGTATACCGGGCCAGTGCAGCTCACGGGCGTGGAGACATATGCGGGTGAGGTCATCGCGCTTGGCGAGCAGCGTGTCGCGCTGGCCGATGGCCGCGAACTGTACGCCGATGCGCTCATCGCCGCACCGGGCCTGGTGACGGATGTCTCCGTCTTGCCTGCTGGCGCGCATACCTATCCCATCTGGGAGCTTACCCATGCCGCACGCGCCAGCGAGGCCATCCAGGCGCTGGAGCGTGGGCGGCTGGTCATCGCGATTGCCAGCCTTCCCTATCGCTGCCCCCCGGCGCCGTATGGGCTGGCGCTGGCGCTGCGCGCTTATTATCAGGCGCAGGCTCGCGCCGTAGAGGTGACGCTGGTGACACCTGAGCCACGCCCTCTCGATGCGCTGGGCGAACGCGCCTCCACCTATCTGCGCGAGCTACTGGCGGACGGGCATGTGGAGTTGCGTACGAGCGCATCTATTGATGTTGGCGCCAGCCGCGATGGCATGCTGGCCCTGACCGGAGGTGAACCGCTGCCCTATGACCTGGGCCTGATCGTTCCGCCACATGCGCGTCCGGACTGGCTCGCGCCGTATGCGGGGGCGTCGGCGTTGGTTCCGGTGGATGGGCGCCTGCGTGTACAGGGCGCGCAACAGATGTGGGCGGTCGGCGATGTCGCCGCCACACCGCTGCCACGCGCCGCAGGTGTGGCCGAGGCGCAGGGGCGCGCGGCGGCGGAAGACGCGCTAGTGACGCTCGGTTTGCTCGATCCGGCGTCAGCCACGCCAGCCGTACCCACGCCGAGTTGCTATGTCTGGCAGGGCGGCGAGCGAGCTGGGCGCATCCTGGTGGCGTTTCCTGATGGCATGCCACCAGCGGGTAAGCCGGAGGTGAGCGTCGAGGCGCCCAGCGCGACGCTCTATGCTGAGGCGCTGGCCGGACGAGATCGTTGGCTGGCTACGCTGAGGGACTAGGGCGTGCTACTCATCCCTGGGAGGCCGTTGCGCACAATCCGGAACCGTTCTCTGTTATAGCGACGGTGAACCGTTAGAAGTTACAAGGAGCCACAATGACGTTTCTCGGCGCTATGCAACCACCTGAGGCTCCACGTCGCCCCGCGCAATCACCGTTTTGGCTGGAGCGGTTGTGTCGGGTGCTCGTAGTAGGCTTTGGCCTCTGGGCTGGCCTCTTCACCATGCTCGTGTTCTTCGTCCAGGCTGCAACTCATGACGCCATCCTGCGCGCGGTCATCGGCATGGCGCTTGGGGTGGTGATCCTGTGGATCGTAGGGGCTGGAAGCCTATCGCTCCTTCTGCGGCGGCCGCTCCTCAACTGGCTACAGCGTCACCCAATTCGCCATTGGCGACTTGCCTTCGTGCTCAGCGCGACCTCCTTGGCGCTCCTCGAAGAAGCCGTGACCACTGGGATGACGAACCTGGCCCCCTTCTGGGGAGTCTCGTCCGCACAGGCTCATATCACGGCGTCTACGAACTTCTTCGATGTCGTCTTGCTACATAGCGTCATCGTTTTTGTGCCGATGTTCGTCGTCTGGTCATGTCTCTTGGCCCGCTACAGCTTCTCTCCACTCATGGTATTCGTGCTGTTCGGGCTGACCGGCCTACTGGCAGAGGCGATATCACTTGGAGTGTACTCCTTGCAAATTGGGTTCTGGGTCTATGTCTACGGCCTGATGGTGTATCTACCCGCCTATGTGGCGCCTCCGACATGCCTCGCTCGACGGCCAGGCTGGGGAGCAGGTTTGCTGGCGGTCGTTCTTCCGTTCGTAGGCGCCATCCCGGTTGCGCTGGGTGTTCAAATCGTCCACCACTTCTGGTTTCCTACCCTTCCCTGAGATGGCTGGCCACGCTGAAGAACCGAGGGGTATGGCCTAACGGTTATCCTGGCGGGCGGTGAAGCGGGTATCCTTCAGTATTGGTGGAACGATCCACAGCAGCAGAGGTTACACTGGCGCTTTGAGTTGTATCCCAAATTGTTGGCGCATGCGCCTGGCAATCAACTGTGCCAGATACATCGCGCCATACCAGCCAGAGGCTCCTCAGAGCGTTTGATCCGGTTCGGAATCCAGCAGCGCCGCCTGTAGCTGGGCAAATAACCGCTCACGCCGTTCTGCGGGTATCGAGCGTTTAGCCTGCCCATGCCCCAACAGAATGACCTGCTGGGTAGTATTGAGTACCACCTGACAGTTTTGGCAGGTCGCCAGATGCAAACGGGCGTCCTGAGCCAGCGCCTCGGTGAGTTCATGGTCAATATAGCTTGAGAGATACGTCAGAAGTTCTTCACAGGTCATAGTGACTCCTCGGGAGGCGCAAACCTCGGTTCCTGCTGGTCAAACTGGTCGAGAAAGGAGCCGCTCAATCGCTCGCGTAGTCGCAGCCGCGCTCGATGCAGCCGCACTTTGCACGCAGCCTCGCTGATACGCTGAATCTGCGCGCACTCGGCGGTAGTGAGTTGCTCCACGTCTCTGAGTATGAAGGCGGCGCGTAGGATCGGAGGAAGCTCATCAATGGAGGCGCGCAAGATCGTCTGAACCTCTTCGTTCAGCAGGCGATCTTCAGGAAGCGCGCTCCAATCTACCAGTGCGCCCGGCAACGGCACTCCCATGTTCTCGTCGGGCAGGGGATCGTCGAGATGCGTGCGACGCAAGCGCATCAGACAATGATTATAGGCGATGCGATACAACCATGTGCTGATCTGTCCGCGCGGCTCGTAGCACTGACGCGACCCTGGGCAAGAACGAATGTTTCGTTCTTGCCCAGACGTATTTCGCTGGCTGATAAGGATACCTGCTCGTTGACACTCTACCCCCTACCGCCCCCCTTCACGACTCAACTTGACGTGACATGACATGACTTGACATGACGAT
>JAJPIU010000160.1 GCA_021324535.1 Pseudomonadota bacterium | reverse complement strand
GGGGGTTAGGTCAGCGCGCCACGCAGCGCCGCCTGGGCCGCGAAGTAGCCACACATGCCATGTACGCCTCCCCCTGGTGGCGTGGACGATGAGCAGAGGTACAGCCCCGGCGCGGGCATGACATAGGGATTGAGCTGTATCGTGGGGCGGGTGAACAACTGCATCAAGTCTTGCACGCCGCCGTTGATGTCGCCGCCGATGTAGTTGGCGTCGTAGCGTTCCATGTCTGCGGCCGACATCGCATGGCGCGCGAGAATGCGTTGGCGAAACCCCGGCGCAAACCGCTCGATCTGCGCCTCGATGGCCTCTGTCATATCGCCTGTGTAGCCGTTGGGAACGTGGCAATATGCCCAGACGGTCTGCTTGCCCGCTGGCGCACGGGATGGATCGAAGAGGCTTTGCTGCGCCAATAGCACGAACGGGCGCTCCGGCGCTTTGCCCTGCCAGACGGCGCGCTCGGCGGCGGCGATCTCGTCGAGCGTTCCGCCCACATGTACGGTTCCTGCCCGCAGGCAGTCAGCAGCACGCCAGGGGATCGGCCCGTCGAGCGCGAGATCGAGCTTGAAGACACCCGGCCCATAGCGATAGCGCGCCAGCCGTTTGCGGTACCCGCTGGGCAGGCGGTCGTCGGCCAGAGAAAGCAACTGGCGCGGCGTCACGTCGCAGAGGATGGCGCGGGTGGGCGGCAGGTCAGCCAGCGCGGTGACGGGCGTCTCCGTGACGATTTCGCCGCCGAGGCTGCGCAGATACGCCGCCAGCGCATCGGTCAAGCTTTGCGAGCCTCCGCGCGCCAACGGCCAGCCTATCGCATGCGCCAGTGTCCCCAGAACCAGCCCAAACGCTGCGCTAGGAGAGCGTTCCAGCGGGAGCATCGAGTGCGCCGACATGCCACCGAAGATCGCCCGCGCCCGTTCGCCGCGAAAGACGCTCCGCGCCATGCCGCACGCCGACCGAATGGCGTGCAGGCCAAACGTCGTGAGCAGAAGGGGATGGCGTATGCCAAGTGGAATGAGCGAGGGGCGCAATGGCCCCAGGAATGCGCTGGCCAGGGTATCCCAACCGTCGGCCAGCGGCTCCATCAGGGCGACGTAGGCGCGCTGGTCAGGCGCATCAAGCCCCGCTGAGGTGGTCGCCACGGAGCGTTCGAGCAGCACGGCGGAGCCATCGGGCAGGGGGTGCGCCAGTGGGGCGTCAGGCTGAATCCATTCAAGCCCATACTTCTCCAGGGGCAGGCGCTTGAAAAATGGCGAGCCTATGCCCAGCGGATGGATCGCCGAGCAGACATCGTGCGCAAAGCCGGGGAGGGTCAGCTCTTTGGTGCGTGTTCCCCCGCCGATGGTCTCGGCGGCCTCGTAGACGATCACCGAGCGCCCGGCCTGCGCCAGGGTGATCGCGGCGGCCAGTCCGTTTGGCCCCGCGCCGATCACCGCTGCGTCGTAGCGCCCGCGCGCCGAGGGAAGCTGTGGCATGTCATTTCCTAACCATCATGAGGGCTTCATATCCACCAATGTCGGCGGAGGGAAGCGCACACACATAGGCGCTGCCTTCATCGCCAGCCACGGATGTTTCCCCAGTCCGCCAGCCGTCTCGGCAAAGCGAGGCGACCACTCAACGACGCGCATGCCAGCTGCGCCCAAACGCGCCCACATCGGCGTAGAGACAAACGCCCATTGGTCGCCCAGCCGCCCGATACCCGCTGTTATGAGTGGCAGCGGAGGCGCCCATGATGGACGCCGGTTGACCCTCAATGTGACGATTGGCCCCAGGGCGTCAGTGATCTGGCAGGTATCGCCCACCCAGGTGAAGCGCGCCAATTGCTTGGACAGCCCCCAGATGCGCCGCCCACCCCAGAGCGAGGGCACGCTATCCACCCAGATGCCCTCGACATAGACGCCGACGCGCAGACCATGGCGGGCGGGCGCCCCGAAGAGCAATTCATCGTACCTGAGGGTTCCCTCGCGGTAGCGCACCAGCGCCAACACACGCCAGCGCGCGCTGCCCAATGGCTTGAGGCCGCCTGGTAGCCGCGCCGGTCGGCTGGCTGTGAAGACGCCTGCCCAGAATTGCCCGCTCATGCGCCACGGCGCGGGCGGATACGGCGTCTCAGCCGGTTCTCCCAACTCAGCGAGGTTGGATGGATTGCTCGGCTCGGAAAGTGTGTTCGCATCCACTGTGTCAGCCATCGCGCCGTCCTCCTGTGTCTCTGTTGCATCTCAATCGGGCTATGACTGTATCCCGCCAGCCGTCAGTGTATACTATAGCGCGCGGCATGGGGGATGTGGTGGCTATGGAGCAGGCGGGGGGAATGGCTGGCAGTGAAAGCCGCGCCTAAGTGATTGGCGCTATCTGTGTACCGCCGCTCTTCAGAGCGGCCCGGAATCCATGCCCTGGACGCTCATCTCGCCATGCCTATCTCACCCGTATCACCGGCAGCAATGCGCGATCCACCTCGGTGATGTGTTCAGGGCCAAGCCGCTCCACCTCGGCCCGCAGGCGACGCGCATCGGCGATCAGCCTGCCCACCTCGACACCCATACAGTGCGGCGCGTATGGCTCCAGGTAGTCCGCGCCGGATTGCAGCTTGATCAGCGCGCCGCGATAGTTTCCGCGCAGCAGGTGATAGCAGCCGACGCCCACCTGCAAGATGCCCTTGTACAGGACGCGGATCAGCCCTGGCTCGGCGTTCCAGACCGCCTCCAGCGTCTCGTGGCACTCGAAATACTCGCGCCGGTTGAACTGCTCGACGCCCACGAGCAAGCCCTCCGGCGGGGGATCGCCACAGCGGGCGGCAGGGTTCTCTTCTGGCGTGGGCGGGGTGCGTCGGTTCACCACACGCCACGGACCCGCTCCTGCTGGTCGTGTGGCCTCGGCTGGCTGCCGATCATCTCGTTTCTCCATCATTGCTGCCTCCTTGTGCGCCAGATGACGCCGACTATCCGCGTGAGCGCAAGAAGCGCCAGCCCTGCGCTGCCGTACACGATAATCATCAGCAGCGGATCGAAGGGAGCATGCAGCCGCTCGAAGTAGACGTAGCCGCCAAGCGTGGTGAGCGCCCAATCGTAGACCGCCAGCAGCGCCAGCGCGCCAAAAAGTTCAGCCATCTCGATCAATCGTTGTGGTGAGACAATGGCGTTCAGGCGGGCCGACCAGCCCATAAGACGCTCCTGCTGAAGCAGCCGACGCGCAGGCGTTACACGAGCAGCAATCACGCCGAGCGCGACAATCGCCCACCAGAAGGGAGCCAGCACGAGCAGCCAGTACATCTGGCCAAGCGTCGTCGCGGAGAAGCCATCGAGCCAGAGCAGCGCCGGAGCCAGCGGGCCGGTTGGCGTGAACGTGTGGAAGGGGTAGGCTGTGTGCAGCGTATGGACGCCGAGCGCCCAGGACTTGCTGAGGAACTCGCCGAGATGGCGCAGGATGATGGATTCGGCGTAGCGGCCCGCCAGCGCAAAGTGATCGCGTTGCAGCGGCGGGTAGGCGATATGCCAGGGGTCGTTGTCGTGCGCCGCCTGATGTTGATTGATCAGTTGCGTGATCTGCGCGTACCGCGCGGGCGCCTCGTTCTGCATGTGGTATTCCATGACCTTACCCAGCAGATTGAGGTTCTGGATGTACGTCACGCCCGCATAGCCATTGACTACAAAATTGCCGAAGATATAGAGCGCCAGCACGGCGTAGACGGCGCCCACGCCGCCAAGCGCATGTGGAAGGAAGCGCCGCGTCAACCCACGCCGCCAGGCCACCAGCAGCAGGTAGGCTGCCAGGGGAACCGGCAGATACATCCATTCCGGGCGTGTCATAAATAGCGCAAGCATGCAGGCGAAGACGATCCACAGCCCGCGCTGCGATGGTCTCTGCAAGAAGACCACCACGGCAAGCGCAAGGCTGACCGTCAGGAAGAGCGTCAGCCCTTCGGAAAGGATCGGCTTGACGTAGGAGATGATGCGCAGGTTCGTGCCTACCAGCAGCGCCACAGCACACGCCAGCCAGGCGCGCCGGGCGATCAGACAGACGATGGCGTAAACCTCAAGTGTTGCCAGTGTAAACAACACCGCCTGCGCCACGCCCACTGCCAGCAAATTCCCCCGTCCGGCCAGCGCGAAGACGATCAGCAGCAGCAGTGGATACCCTGGCAGGCGGGTGTCGTCCACGAGTTTGCCCTGCCTTGCGATGTGATGCGCGACAGCAAGGTAGGCAGGTGTGTCGGGGTCGCGCACGACAACCGCCGTCTGGCTGTAGTAGAGCGCGAGGGCGAGGATAGTGAGCAGGGCCAGCGCCAGGCCAAACGGCGCGTATCGCTTGCCATGCAAGTCTGCGCGCAGCCAGGCCACAAGCCGCGTCCACAGCGTTTTCGCAGAAATGGAGGCCTGCGCTCTGAGCCTGGCCCCCCGACGTTTTGCGTCGCCCCCTCGTGAGGCCGTATGCTCATCGGATGTGCGCGAAGCGGGCGCGCGCACAGTAGTCTGTGCTGAAGGGGAATCACCAGTCGCCACGCAGTTCCACCTCCAGCTCAAGCTCCACCCCAAAGCGTTCGCGCACCGTGCGGCGGGCCAGAGCGATCAGCCCGACGACATCAGCCGCCGTTGCTCCGCCCGTGTTGACGATGAAGTTGGCGTGTCGCGGCGAGATCTGCGCCTTGCCCAGCGTCGTCCCTTTCAGGCCGGCCGCCTCGATCAATCGTCCCGAATAGTCCCCTGGCGGATTCTTGAAGACGGAGCCTGCGCTGGGCTGTGGCGGCTGCGTCTCTTTGCGGTGCTGCTTGAAGGTGGCCACACGTTTGAGCAATTCGGTGGGATCGCCCTTGCGCAGCAGGAAGGTCGCGCCAGTAATCATCTCGGTCGGCTCGATGAGCGCACGCGGAGCTGCGGTAGGATGTCCCTCGTCATCGAAGACGATGCGCCGCGCCGCACGGAAGCGGCTATGCCGGTAGCTGAGGTCAAGCGCGCCCGCTGGTAGCGTCTGGATGTTCGCCTCATTGCCTGGCGTGGCGGGCGCCGTTAGCACGCGCACGCTTTCCAGCGTATCGCCGATGCACATGCCATGCGCCCCTGCGTTGCTGATCACGCCGCCGCCCACCGTTCCAGGCACGCCAGCGCCCCATTCCAGTCCGGCCAGTCCTCGCTCCGCCAGATCGTTCACCAGCTTGGGCAGGCTGACTCCCGCGCCAGCGATCAGCCGGGTGAGCGGGTGGCCCTCCTCGTCGGTCTGGTCTGTCTCTTCGAGCCGCCAGATCGCATCGGCCATCCGCGCGCCGATCCCGCACCCCCCAGCGTCGGCGTAGAGGACGTTTGTGCCATTGCCCACGAGCATCAACGGCCAGCGATGGCGCGCCGCCAGCGTGACCAGCCGCGCAAGGTCTTCCTCACGCGCTACGGTGATCCAGGCGTCCACTGGGCCGCCCACACCAAACGTGCCATGCCGGGCCAGCGGTTCGTTTGCGCGGATGGCGCGCTCACCAAATGTGGCGTGTAGTTCGCCAAGCATGGCCTGCGGATCAAATGTGTCGTCGGGTGGGCGGTTGGCGTCGCGTGTGGGTAGCGATGGCATGATGCATTGTTCCTGAACTATGTGGGACATCCCCAAAGTACAGTATACACGAGAGCGCGAGGGATGGCGAAATGATGCGCGCCGTCTAGCGTATAGACAGTGTTCCCGGCGCTATGTCGCCAGGGCTTATTTGCTTCCGCTGCAATGCAGTAGGCCACGCGCCTATTGACAGGGGCGAATATGTATGACTGACTGATATATATGGCCATTCAAACTGCCCTCATACTTTCCAGGAGAACGATTGTGGAAGAGCATCCAACACACCTTCAATTCATCAATCCACCCGATCTGTTTACCCCGCCTGGATACACTCAGGTGGTTGTCAGCACAGGCGGGCGAACCGTCTATCTCGCTGGACAGGTCGCCTTCAATCAATCGCGCCAGATCATCGGTATCGGCGATTTCCGCGCGCAGGCCGAGCAGGTGTTTGAGAATATCAAAACGGCGCTGGCCTCGGTTGGGGCGGACTTCACGCATGTGGTCAAGCTGACGATGTACCTTGTGGATATGACACAGTTGCCAGTCTTGACCCAGGTGCGGGATCGCTATGTGAATACGGAGCATCCGCCCGCGAGCACCGCCATTGAGGTGAGCAGGCTGGCGCGCGAAGAGCTGTTGCTTGAGGTTGAGGCAATAGCGGTATTGCCGTGAGGAAAGGTCAGCCGGATGCGCGGTGACGCCCGATGTGTGGGGCGCCATTGAAAAGGAGTAATACATAGCCATGCCAACGAACACCAACCAGCCTGATACACAAAACATCGCATCAAAGCCTGTCGTCTTCATCCTCGATTGCGATAATACCTTGCTCGATAACGACGCCCTCAAAGCGGATATGGATCGCCAGTTGCGCGCGCTGCTGGGTGATGCTGGCGTTGTGCGCTTCTGGGAGGTCTACGAGGCGACGCGCAAAGAGCGCGACGTGGTTGACCTGCCCCACACCTTCGCTCATTTGCGCGAGGAGCACGCCTTTGACGACACCACCCTGGCCCACGCCGAGCGCATCGTGATGGACTACCCTTTCGCTACACGGCTTTACCCCGCGACGCTGGTGGTTCTTCAACGCCTGCATACGCTTGGCAGGCCCGTGATCGTCTCCGATGGCGAAGAGGTGTACCAGCCACGAAAGATTGAGCAGAGCGGATTGGCCGCCGCTGTAGATGGTCAGGTGGCGATCTATCAGCACAAAGAAGATCATCTCGATGAGATAGAGGCGCGCTGGCCTGCCAGCTATTATGTCATGATTGACGATAAGGCGCGCATCCTCGCTGAGACCAAGCGCCGCCAGTCGGATCTCTTCGTGACAATTCACTTGGCGCAAGGCCATTACGCCGGTGAAGCGGCGTCGCCCGCGCCCGATGTCTCGCTGGCCGGTATTGGCGATCTGCTGACCTTTGATTTTGCCGGACTCCCGCGTTTCCTGAAGAAACCGTAACATCCCCCAAATACCCGTAAAAAATAGCCCTCTTCCCCTGAGGAGAAGAAGGGCTGATGTTCAGCGAGTGTGAGCCAACTGGTTACTTTTTCTTGGCCGTCTTGGCAGGCTCGGCCTTCGCGGCGCTAGCCTTCGCGGGCGCTGCGGCCTTGGCTGTCGAGCCGCCGACTGCCTCGAGCAGCTCTTTCCCTGCGGAAAACTTCACCCGCTTGCGCGCGGGAACGTTGATCTTCTCGCGGGTCTGCGGGTTCACGCGCACGCTGGCTGCGGTATCCTTCACCGAGAACACCCCGAAGCCCACCAGGCGCACGGAGTCGCCGGACTCCAGTGTCTTGCGAATGGCTTCCAGAGTGGCGTTCACGAAGGTCGTGCTTTCTTTCACGCTCTTCTGCGTTTCATTTGCAACGAGCTTGATCAAATCGGAGCGTCCGACTGGCATGTGATTGTCTCCTTTTGTGGAATGTCGCCGCCCTCTCACAGCGAGAACCGGCTTCCCACTTCTAGTCTCAATGGAACGCGACCTTGTGGGTTGCGTTCTGCCCGAAAACAACAACTCGCTAGGCGCGAGTATAGCATATTTCAAGGCTGGCGCCAAGCGAACGTGCGTATGTCAGCCCAAATCGCCGCCTATTATTCTTTGGCTCGACATCACTTCTCTTGCGCAAACCCTGAAATAATACGGATTCGTTGCGGCTATTGAGGACGAGATAAGAAAATTTGCGTCCGTGCAAACGCAATAAGAACAGGGGTACTAAAGTCCTAGCCGGGCCTGACGGATTACGGTGTGACGCTCATCACACACGCAACCCCCTACGCGCAAATACGTATTTGTGCGTAGGGGTAGTTCTATTGTCAATAGAAATGTTCGCGAGGAAGCCTTACGCCGGAAGGTAGGTGATATGTCTGTGCGCTTGCGCCTCATCCTGCTGGTCTGCAAGTGTTTCGATGCGCCGTACATTTCCCTCGGCGCGCAGGTATTCCAGGTGAGCGAGCGTTTCCACCAGCGCAAACCGGTAATCATCAAGCGAACGCAGGCGCGTGCCAAACAACTCGCGCGCCAGTGAAGCCGCGTTGGCTCCAGTGGGACGCTCCCGTACCAGCGCAAGCAGCGCCGCGCTTCGCTCGACATGATGCAGCCGGATGGCCTCGGCGCGGTCGGCAAGCGCAACAAATGGCAGACCGTGCCCTGGCAGCGTCAGCCGTGTATTGAGCGCCTTCACACGCTCCAGCGCGCCAAAGTAGTCGCGCAGGGGATTGGGTCGTGATTCGGGATACAGGCCAATATTGGGAGTGATCGCGGGCAGCACATGGTCGCCTGCGATGAAGAGACCATCCTCGCGCAAGAGACAGAGGTGATGGTCTGAGTGGCCGGGCGTCCAAATCGTGCGGTACGACCAGCCGCCCAGAGTAATCTCCTGATCATCCGCCAGCGGCGTAAAAACCTCGTGTGGGGGCAGGGGAAACACCATCCGGCGACGGCGACGCGGCTGATCGCCCGAAGAGCCTGAATATCCATTGAGCGCTTCAGGCGCGCCGACGTTCAAGCCGTTCGCGACGTATTCCTGTTCGAGGCGCTTGCTGACAATCTCGTTGCCCTCGCCCCAGGCGATGTACAGCGTCTTGATCTCGTCGGCAAGCATATAGATGGGCGCGCCGCTCGCCCCCTGGATCATCTTCGCCATGCCGATGTGATCGGGATGTGCGTGGGTCAGCACGAGCGCGCCGATCTCTTCAAGCGCGACATCCGCTTGCGCCAGCCCCGCGCGGAAAGCCGTCTCGTCGGCGGGCAGGCCCAGCCCCGCGTCAATTAGCGTCCAGTGGCCTGTATCATCGCCAATGAGGTAAACGTTGACGGCGCGCAACGCGAAGGGCAGCGGCAAAGGCAGCCGCCAGACAGACGGCTCGATCTGCTCCGGCCTGTCGTTCTCCGGGAAGATGGCTTTCGCCTCGTCGGGTGATACCTGCTGCATCTACGCGCCCCCCCTTGCTCAAACGCATACCTCGTCACAACCATAGCAGCTTTTGCAAGGGAATGGCACGTAGCTGGCTGACAGGCGGGCGATGTCAGTCAGCTATAGAGCGGGGCGCACGAATACTGACGGTTGCCCCCGCCCCTGGCTCGCTATGCACCGACAGGCTGCCGCCCACCAGCGACATCAGCGCGCCATGCGTCAGCAGTCCGCTCCGTGCGCCAGCCGTTGGCGCCAGGGGGGTAGGCGTCAGGGCGGTTCCTGCGCTGTCGGGTTCGCCATGAGCAATCTCATGAGTCTCAGTGGTCTCAGCGATTCCAGTGGTCTCCATCGCCTGGGCGCGTTGCAGGCCAACGCCGTTGTCGCTCACGCTTACCTCCACCCATTCGGGAGCGGCGGCCAGATGAACCTGCAACTTCAATGGGCGATGCAGATCGCCCCCGCGCGCATGCCGACCTGCGTTGCGCACGGCTTCGAGGGTGGCGCTTAAAAGCAGATCGGCGACGATGGGTGGCAGCGCATCGGCGGCGGCCACGGCCTCGGCTGGCGCGTCCCAATCGAGCGTATCGAAGACGCCGCGAAACTCGCCATCCAGCGAGCCACGCAACGCGCCAGTGAAGCCATGCTCCATGCGGCGGGGGCTGGCCATCGGGGCCGCGCGCATCAGCGCCGCCAGATCGCGATGAGCATGGCTCAGGTTCTGCGCCACCGTTCCCAGATCGGCGACGATCTCCTGTATTTCAGATGGCGCTGATAGCGTTGGTGGTGGTTCTGCGGATTCCGGAGCAAGCAGCGCCATAGCGGCTCCGTATCCTGAGCCTTCATGTATGGTGGTTATGGCAGCTTCGCTTTCATTGCCGTCCAGCCCTGCGTTGGCAATGGGTGGCGTTGACAATGGCTGCACAGCCTGCGTGAGCCGAGCGCGCAACGTCTCGATGCGCAGGATCGCCAGATGCAGGCGTGGCAACACGTCGTCATGCAGGACACGCCTGGGCAGCGCCGCGCTCAGTTCCGCCTCAAGGCCACGCCTGCGCGCCAGCGACGCCACTGCCTGCGCCGCCGCGAACTCGCCCACCGCATCGAGGATACGCTGGCCGCATGCGCGCGCCACCTCCACATCCGCCGAAGTATACCCCGCGCCATCCAATCGCGGGCCAAACGTCATGCGGGCGACCACCCCGCGCTCGTCGCTGACCGGCAACGTCCAGGCGCGCGGTGTCAGGCTCTCGTGCCGCCAGAGCAGACTGACCACACGCGCAAGGCGCGCCAGTCGCTTATTCTGTATCTTCCAGATCGTCCGCCTGGGCGCCGCATCAGCGTGTTCGCGTCGCACAATGCGTGAATCGGACGCCATACGCATACGATGGGCGCCACGCGCCGCCTGGGGCGCTACGTAGCTAAATGAGCGGCTGAGCCGTCCGGCGGAGACGCTGAGCGAGCCGGATGAGGCGCCCAATACGTCACGGCAGAGGCTTGTGAAAAGCGCCTCGACACTGCTTTCCACCGCGCGAGGGTCTGTCGCCAGCCAGCCGGTGTGCCCCACCGCAAGGCTGGCGGCGAAGGGGCGCAACTGGGTGAGCAACCGGTCATGCGCCATATAGCTTTGCCAGGTGAGCAAGGCATAGGCGACGGCGACCAGCGCCACCAACAACAGCAGGTCTGGCAGCGCCTCAGGGAGCAACGCCGACATCCACGCGACGACGGCGGCGAAGATGGCTGCCAGCCCGGCCATCACGCGCCAGTGGCTCAGAAAGCCCTGCTGCGGCAAACGCCGCTCCACCAGCACACCCTGGCGCACGACCGCCCAGCCGACCATCAGCCCCACGCCCGCCAGTGGCCCCTGCACGCAGACATCGGCGATAACCAGTAGCAGCGGCGCATGCCCCGGCTGTGTGGTCGGCACGCTCACCGGCAGATCGCCAATATCGCGCGAGAAATCGCCGAGCAGCGCGCGATGTTCGGCCAGCGCCAGCAGCACGCCAATAGTGGCCACCACAGCGCCCGTCAGGATGATCAGTAGCGAGGCCACGAGCAGCGCCGGGCGGGCGCGCCCCCAGGCGTCAGCCGGATCCCACAGCAGCGCTGAATCGGCGGATGTGGCGCCGACGCGCCGCTGGGCCAGCGGCAAGAAGCGGCGCGCCACCAGCGAGGCCCATGGCAGGCATGCGCAGGCGGCGACATAGATGACAAATGCGACTCCCAGGAAGGGCAGCGTAGGGGAGATCGTGGCGTGCGCCGGGGCGCCCTGCAAACGCAGGGAAGCGTCGAGCAGGCGAATGAAGTCGCCGTATTGCGCCAGCGCGGGCCAACTGATCACCGTGAGCGCGGCGGTCAGCGCGCCAAGCGCCGCCACCGCCAGCAACGCCGGAATGCGCAGCCGTCGCCAGGCGCCAGCAAGCCCTGCGTAGTGGAGACCAATCGCTGCCCAGAAGAGAGGCGCGGCAAAGCCAGGAATCCATGAAAGTCGCCACCAGAAGTCCGCCGGGGCTGGGCCATTAGGTACGCCTGAGCCAACCAGCGCGCCGTGGCACAGAAAGAAAAGCGCGCCGCAGAGCAGCCCCATGCCGCCCGCCCAGGTGATGAGACTGGCGCGGTTGCCCATCAGCAGAACGGTCATCCCCAGCCAGAGGTAGATGATCAGGCTGAAGACCGAGAGCGCGATGGCGATCAGCGCCAACGTCGGCTGCACAAAGCCGCCGAGCATATTGCCGAGCGTCTGTAGGAGCGCAATCAGATTCATCGTATGCGCTCCTCTCCACCGGCTTTATTGGCGTCGCCAGCCGCGCCTGAGGCTGGCTCGTCGAAGAGGGGTGTCCAGCCGCCTTTGCGGTCGGGCGCCAGCGCGCGGCCCTCCTCATCCCAGAGGATTGGTCGGTCGTAGAGGTAGATGAGCGCGGCGCGTGCGCGGGCCACCTTTTCGTCGGTGGCGCTCTCGCTCAGTCGCCAGGCGTCGTAGATGCGCCCGTTTGTCCGGCTGACGGCGCGCGCATCACGCAGGCCCAGGCGCGCAGCAATCTGCTCATTCGTCAACCCCTGCGCAAGCAACTCGGCCACCCGTAGCTCGTTGGGTTCAAGCAAGGCGCGCGGTGAAACGGCGTCGCGTTCGCGCACCTCATCCACACGGTCTTCGATCTCCGGGTCAATGAAGCTGCGTCCGGCGATGGCGTCGTGCAGCAGCGGGATCAGCATGGAGGGCAGCAAATAGTTGCTCTTGCGCACATACGCATAGTGGCTGAGGATGCCCGCCGCGCGAAACTCGCGAAAATACGAATCGTCGTCCTGGATGGAGTAGAAGACGACAGGGAAGCGTGGTCGCTCACGGCGAATGGCGACAGCGGCCCCTACTCCGCTGGCAGCGGACGCGCCAAGCTCAGGGTCGCGCAGTTCCACATCCATCAGCGCCACCTCGATCTCGCTTTGCGCCTCGGCGGCGGCGATGGCCTCGCGCGCAGTGGCCGCCTCGGCGATCACCCGCGCCTCGCCGGTCGCTTCAAGCCCTTCGCGGAGCGCCTGTCGCACCGATTTATGGTCTTCCACCAACAGTAGGCGCATCGCCAGCGATCTTTGCGCTGGCGACGCTGATGGACGTTGAGAGAGCATAAGAGTACCTCGCCTGGGACGTTGTATGATCCTTGTATGATCCTATAGAACTATCGTGCAAACAGAACTATCGCGCAAGCCGCCAAATTGTGGTAAGCTAGAAGTAATCCCTTTCCACAGAAGCGTTATAACTCTGTGAGGTGTTGAAAGCAACTCCCACGCCACTGCATAGTGTGGCATTCACCCAGATAGTGTACGCACGAAAGGCGAAGAAGATATGGACGCTGTTGGGTTTGTCGTCGCCGTTGTGGCGTTTTGGATCATCATCTTCGTGTTCTTGTTTTGGTTCAGCCGTCGCGCCTTGCATGCGCCCACCGAGGCGGAACTGGAATATGAGCAGGAACAGGCTGAACATACCGCCGAACATGCCAGCGAGGCGGGTGCGGCTCATTGAGGTCATGAATCCTTGAACGTTTGGACACTTAAACGTCCGACCTCTCGTCCCCTCTCGTATTCGCTTTTGCTTGCCTCTCTCATCCCTTTGGAACGTTGGAAAGGCTCTATCTCGCTATGCCCAGGCGCACCTCCTCCGATCCTCGCGCTCTCGGTGATCCCGGCGATCCAGTCGCTACCGATCATCAGACGTCGGCGCTGACCACCGAGGACTATGTGCGCCTGGCGAACTTCCGCTATCAGCTACGCATCTTCTCGCGCGAGACAGAGCTTGCCGCGCGGCGCGTTGGCCTGACCCCTCAACAATATTTTCTGCTCTTGGCCATTCGTGGCTTCCCCAACCAGGAAACGCCAAGCATCAGCGATCTTGCCGAACGGCTGCAAATTCGCCATAACGCCGCGATTGGGCTGGTGAACCGCGCGGTGGAGCGTGAACTTGTGGCGCGCGAAGACCCTACCGACGAGGACAAGCGCATTGTGCGTGTGCGGCTGACCCCCACAGGCATACGCTGCCTGGACGCCCTCGCCGTCAGCCTGCGCGCCGAGCGTGTGCGCCTCTTTCAGGCAGTCGAGGCGCTTGGGCCCGATGAATAACGATGAATAACGGGGAATAACAATGCTCAACCATGGGTGTGTAGCCGCTGGTAGGCGACACGCAGCCCGTTCAGCAGCAGATTGGAGTCCACCGTATCAATGCAGGGGGTGACGCGCGCCATCACATCGGCCAACCCGCCATGCGCGATCACCTTCGCATGTTCGCCGCCTGGAATCTCCGCGCGCAGGCGCGTCACCAATCCCTCCACCAGACCCACATGCCCAAAGATGATGCCCGATTGCATACTGTGCATCGTATTGGCGCCCAACGCCGAGGGTGGAGGCGACAGCTCCACCTGATACAGCCGCGACGCCGCGCGCGTTAGCGCCTCCGCTGAGATGCCCAACCCCGGCGCGATAGCCCCACCAAGAAATGCGCCCTCTGCTGAGACGCAATCGAAACTGGTGGCCGTGCCAAACTGGATGGTGATCGCTGGGCCACCGTAAAACGTATGCGCCGCGAGCGCGCTGATGATGCGGTCTGCGCCGATCTCCCAGGGATTATCTACAAGCAGCGGCACGCCAATAGGTGTCTCGTGTGTCACCACGATAGCTTCATGGCCTAGATATTCCAGAGCTAGCGCCTGAAAGGTGGGTGTTAGCGCGGGGACAACTGTGGACATGATCACATCGCGGATGCTGGTGACTTGCAACCCCGCATGGCGAAACAACTGCACCAGCACCATCGCATATTCGTCGGTCGTCTTCTCGCGCACGGTGGCGATGCGCCAGCGCGCCAGCAGATGCTCGCCGGTCAGCGGAAAGACGCCAAACTTGATGCCTGTGTTGCTCACGTCCACGGCCAGCAACAATGGCGTGTCATCGTGTTGTTTTCCCCGCATAGCCAAGATCTGTTCTCCCATTCGCCAGTGAATGTAGTCGCTACGTAGCTGTCGTCGCATACGCTGTTTCGTGTGTTCCGTCTTTTGCCCGGCCAAGGCGATTGTATGCCCATCCGGCAGGGAAGATCAAGGCCGCTCTTCGTGTTTCGTCTGCGCTAAAAGAAATGTGTGCTAGCCTGATTGCCTTAGGCTGGGATTTTACGCTACTGAGGAGTAACCGTTGTTGACGTGGTACGTATAATATACGTGGTGAATGCGTGAAAAGCGTAAATCAGAAACAGAAAGCAAGTTCGAAGCCGAAATAAACAATACGCATAGCCTCTTCTGCGTAGAGAAGCGCCTGATAAACGCGGCCTGGCTGTCATGTTGGCACGAGGCTGGCGTATCTATCAGCGATCTGACACAATGGATGCGATGCGCCATCACCGTTAGCCACTCCTGACGGATGGTTCTCGGTATGGCGTGGAGGCGCAGGGATTGGTGAACAAGCGACCAACAGGCTGCAGAGAAAGACGCCGCCTGTTTGATGAGATGACAATCTCATCGTTCAGGGAGACCCCTGAGATGAGAGATACCCTGGGGGGGTAGAGTTGTGAGTATTTTGGATCGGTTCAGCCCGGCGTCGGGGCGCAATGCGCAGACGGGTTCCGCGGTTGGCAAGGGCAAGGTCATTGATGGGCAACATCCAGCCCGCGAAGGAACCGCTGGCAGCGTTGTTCAGCCTGATATGCTGCCTTTGCCGGAAAGCGGCAAGGGCGAGCGCACGACGCAGCCCCGTAGCATCATTGTTGCCGTCACGGGGTCTGAGCTAGATCGCGAGATCGTCAGCACCGCATGTACTCTGGCCAGCATGAAGAAGGTTGGAGTCTTCGCCATTTATGGAATTGAGGTGCCACGCACGCTGTCCATTGACGATCCGATGATTGAGCAGACACAGCATGCCAACGTTGCGCTTGATCAGGCTGTTACCATTGCAAAGAAACTGAATGTTGACATCGAGCCGGAAATTGTACAGTCTCGCCATTTTGGTCAAAGCCTTCTGGAAGAAAGCAAAGAACATAATGCTGTCGTGATCATTCTCGGAGCGCCCTATCACCTCCGGCGCGATGGCCAGTTCGACCTCGGCGAGACCGCAGAGTATCTGCTGAAAAACGCGCCGTGCAAGCTCTGGCTGGTGCGTGGACAGCCGCATGCCATATGCCCACTGCCCGACCGAGCTGAGCGTAACACTGAGCGCAACAGTGAACGCAATAGCGTCCCTAGCCGCGCCTAGGCGCCTGGCATAGCCACGCGCTATCTGGCCGCGAGCATAGATACTCGCCATAGTGTATGCGCCTGAGTTGACAGACGCTCTTTGTTGCAGCCCCTTGCCCATGGTGTGGCGGGGGCTGTTGTTCTTCATCTGTCTTCCTCTACCTGTCTTCCTCTACCTGTCTTCCTCTTCGGCTTTCTCGACCTCGTCTTCGCTGGCGTTCTCCTCTTGCTCCAGGAAGAGGCGACCAAGTTGAGTATCGGTGATGACATATTCGTCGCCGCTGAAGGCCATCTCGATATACCCTTCCTCCGCCATGTCGCGCAGATCATCGGTCACGACGATGAAGGGTTTGATCATCCGGCCAATGTCGCTTTCGGGCAGTGGCCCCCATTGCCGGAGTTTCTGTAAGATGGCGACCCACATGGGGGTATCGTCGTCAATTGCGCGCATAGGTTCTCCTCTGCTTTTTTTGCCTGTTCCTGTTTCCGGCTACTGGTTGCTCTGAAACGCCAGATTGGCGGCGCCAGCGATCAGCGTTGTTGGCTCCTGCCCCGGCTGAACCATCTCCACACTTGTCAGGTAGCGTGTCACGCCGCTTGCGCTGGTTGTCTGGTTGTCCAACTGTGTGAACAAGAGGATATTGCCTGCCCAGGCAGGTGGGCCAGGCCAGTTGATTGATGCGATAACCGTAGCGCTGTTCTGGATGACCAGCAAGGCGCCCGACAGCGCCACCGTGCCATTTGCTGCGATGGCAAGCTGCGGATGCGCATTGACTGACAGCGCCCCAACATTTGTCAGGATGGGTGAGCCACAGGTGTTCGTCGGGCTGGCGGTGGCGCCTGGCGAGGGCGTCGCCTGATTGACAACCACTGTCGCCCGGCTGACGCAGATACGCGCGTTGACCGTGGCGTTCGCGCTGGAGCCATTGACCGCGCCCACGATCTGATAGACCAGCGTTGTTCCGCGCGCCGCCCAGGCGCCCGCCACTGGTTCGCCCTGTTGATCGACATAGACCGATCCCAGCGAAGCGACGACATTCCCTTGCAATGTCTGCCCATTGATCGCCTGGTTGAACAACGTCCCTAGGCTTTCGTCGCGGGTAAATGCGGTGGATTGGTTTGTGGGATCGTAGGTCGCCTCGATGGCGCCGATGGGGCTGAGGTCAAGCTGATAGAGCAATGCCGAGCCAACCACCGTGAGCGCGCCAGGATTGCTGAGCGTCTGGCAGGTGTAGTAGAGCGTCTCGCCCACCACCTGCGTGTCACCATAGCTGCGCGGCGTGGCGCACTGGTCGTCACCGATGCTGGCAGTAGAATCTGCATTGTAGACGATACGCGCCTGCCAAGTGCGCGCGCCGTTGGGGTCGGCCACATCATAAAATGTCAGGCCAGCGCCCGACCCATACACCAGCATATCATCGCGATACCAGCTATACGTATGGCCGTAGACGCTCCCCGTCCCTGGCGTTTGGTGAAGCTGACATGGGGAATTGCCCGTGAGGCAGTCGGTCGTATCTATGTACTCCAGCGCGCCCGCCGACGACTGGCCCAGCGCCAGCGCAAACGCCAGATATTTGCCACTTTGCGACCACACCAGCGGCCCCCAGCGGATGGTTATGCCGGTTGGTTGAGTCAGGTGAGTCAACTGTACAGGTGTCTTGACCCCCTGAACATGCGCCCAGACCTGATTGCCATAAACGAAGGCATAGGTGTGGTCTGGCCCACTGGCGGCGATGACGGGAACGTGTGGCAGTTGCGCGCTGATCGTTGGTGTAGTGTGTGGCGCTGTGGCGTGTGTCGCGCCGCCGGATGCGCACCCTACAAAGATGATCGCCAGCGCCAACGAAGCAGCCAGGAGAATCCCGCGCCATCCATGCCTCATGCCGCGCATACCGCTCATCTCCTGTCGCATGTACCCATCTGCTGTTGTTCACCCTTGCCCTTGTTATAACGTTGAGATCGGGCTGTTTTGTCACGACAGGAGATGAAAATTGTGTGAGAACGTGCGTTTATGTCAGCCTTTGCCAGCTTTCCCCGGTCTTCCGGCGAATTTCAGCCGGAGGTGACGGCGCCCTGAGGGCGAACGCACAGCGCCGCCACACCCTGGAGGTCGGCAGGCCGACAACGCCAGGGCGGCGTCTGCGCCAACACCTGCGCAAGTGGCGCGCCGGATGGCAAAAGCGCCCAGGCGATGTCGTACCGGTCGAGCAGACCCCGCCAGCCCGGCGCAAGAGAGATGATCACCAGGTAATCGTGCAGGAACGCTTCGCTGTAGCTATCTGAACGGCTATCAATAAACGGATGATAGTTTGGTAGCGCCACCTCGAGATAGCCGCCCCACTCGTAGGTGTTGAAGCCGCGTCCTGGGGGCAGGCCGGTCGCCCGCAGGCGCGCAACGGCGGCCACCGGAAACGCTTGCGCATTAAAGCGCGCATCGAGCGCGGGATGCGACATCCCCGGAAGGCGCCCGCCATTGAACAGGAGCGCCGCCAGCAGCAGCAACGCCGCCCACCGCCAGAGGCCAAAGCGTCCCACCAGCTCATCGGTTGCCTCGGTTCGCCGTAGCAGAGCAACGACTTTCCCCCACCTGAACCACACTTGGGCCTGCGGTCTGCCCTGAGAAGATGATACAGCGCGGTCAGCCGCGCGCGCTTTGGCGAGGGCGACAAGGGCATCCACCAGATAAGGCAGCGCCAGTAGCGGCCAGACCGACATCGAGCGCACATAGAGAAAGGTCAGCAGCGTCCACGCGCCGCAGATGGTTAGCCCAAGTGGCTCGGGTTGGCCGGTATGGCGCGCCGCCGCCCACAGCCAGGCGCCGATCAGCAGAAACAGCAGCAGCAGGAAGAATTGTTCTCCAAGCAGATGGAAATCGGGCGATTGATATTCCTGGGTATATTGGGTGATCAACGGATTCTGGGCGAAGCTGAGCACATGGATAGGCAGCGCGATCCCCCATGGCGTGGCAAGCGTCGCCAGCAATGAGGCGCCAAACGCGAGGCTGAGCGCGCGTGGGCCGGCATGGAACAAAGGAAAAGAGAACGGTAGCCCAGGGAGCCAGCGACGGGCCAGCGTGAGCGCCCAGGCTAGCGTGGTCGCCAGGCCAAGCAGCAGCAGCCCCCATAAAAAGCCACCGTGCAGGTTTGCCCAGAGCGCCATCGCCAGCGGAAAGCGCCACAGCCAGCGGCGGGCGTCGCCATCGCGCCAGTAGCGCCAGAGCCATTCGCCCCACCAGAGCGCCAGGGGCAGGGAGAAGAGTTGCGCCCGCGCCGACCAGACCATCGCCACCAGCGGCAGCGCCGCCACCGTGACTGCCAGCGCCAGCCAGAGCGAGGCGCCATGCCGCCGGAGGATTTCCAGCAGACTGATGAGCGTGAACGCTATAAGCGACGCCGCCAGCGCCACCAGCCCATTCAATCCGCCAAGCCGGTAGGCCAGCGCATAGGCTAGCTGCGCCAACCATTCCCAATCGAGCCAGCCGCCCAATGGCAGGCCAGGCGCTTGCCCTGGCCCCTGGCTGAGCAATGGTTCGGCGCGTGGCAGACCATGCGTGAGGATGATCTGCCCCAGCCGAAGCGTCCACCCGGCGTCGCCGTCAACGCCAAGCACGCGCCCCTGCAAGGCAAAGACGCCACCAAAGAGCAGCCCAATGAAGAAGATATCGCAGATAGAGGGGAGCAACGGCGCGATGAGGCGCTCCACGGGCGTGAGTGATGGAGTGGGAGAGGGAGTATCGGACTGCTGCATAGCGGCTCCGCAGCCTACCATCTGTTGCGCGGGCGTCCTCGCGGCAGATCGGACTCATCGTCATCAAGGTCGTCGTCACCCATCTCGTCGCCATACGCCTCGCCATACGCGGATTCATAGCCTGTCCCGTAGTCGGCGGCGTCGAGCACATCATCTTCCACGCCGTTGTCTTCCCACAGCGCGCCAACGCTTCCCATCGTTCCAGACGCCGCCTGCATGCCCAGGGCGGTTTGTGCGCTTGTGGCCGCCGCAGGCTGGCCGGGAATGCGCGCCTTTGTGGTCAGGTAGGGTGGCTCTGGCGCAGCAATGTCGTCCTGGGTGGCTGCTGAAGCATGCCAGATGAGCGGCATGAACAACGAGCAGAGCGCGACAATCACCAGCCCAACGCCCGTGAGGAAGAAGATGGCCGCGATGGGGAAGCCGGTAAACGGGAGCTTTTTCAGCGCGGAAAGATGGGGAATCGCCAGCGAACCGGCGCCCGCATAAAAGAGCGCGAACAGCGCCGCCCCCAGCAGGCTGACCAGCGCCGTGAGCCAGGTTTCGGCCTCGCCAATTGCGCGGCGTTCCACTCCGTTGAAGCCGATACGCAGCGCGCGCCGCCCGGACGTTACCGCAAGCGTATTTGCCAGCCCCAGCCCAAGCGCGGCGCCCAGTGCGATGGAGGGCGTGCGCGCATAGCCTAGCGCTGCCAGCGCCACCCCTGACAGACCGACGCCAAGCAACAAGGGCGGCAATGCGCGCTGCTTCAGGGGGAATAGGCTCACCAGCGCCCCGCCCAACGCCATTCCGGCGCCCTCTGCGGCGATCAGCGGGCCAAGATAAAAGATTTCAAGCCCCAGGCGATCCAGCAGATAAAAGACTTCCAGGACGGAGAGTCCCCCGCCGACAAAGGCAAGCGCGCATAGATTGATCATCGCCGCCGCGCTCTGGGGCGCGCCGCCGACCAGGCCCACCCCCGCCCCAAGTTCGCGCAACGCCTGCCCTGCGTTCTTTGGCCCCTGTTGATACCATTCCGGCAGCGCCAGTTCGCGTCGGCGCTGGGCCAACGCTTGCTCACGCGCCTGCTCTTGCGTCTCTGGCGCGTCAGGGTCGGCGCCCTGACGCGCCAGCGCCTCGATGTGCGCGGTGATCGCGCCCTCTGGCAGATCGTCCGCGTTGGTCTGCGCCACGTTCAGCAATTCATCGCGGGCTTCAGGGTCAGGCGTGGCGCTGGTGACAGTCGCTTTGAGGAAAGCGCGGCGTTTCTCCGGCAGCGCATCGAGGAAGCCATCAGAGTTGCTGCTCAGTAAATAGCAGATTGCGGCGGCGACGCCGATCAGGATGACACGCTCGCCAAGCCCAATGAACAGCGCGCTTGCCAGCAATGGCCCCAGCGTGGCGCTGATCGCCGAGCCGATGTAGAGATCGTTCGAGACAAGTTCCGGTTCGCCCGGCTCCAGGCAGGTGCGCAGCGCAGCCACACGCAACGCCTCGCGCAAGCGCCCGATGAGCGCGATGACAAAGAGCAAGCCAAAGATGGCGGGGTAGATGGTGTAGAAGTGGAGGGCGACGAAGCCCAGCGCGCAGAGGGCGCGTAGCCGCCCTAGCCAGCGGAGCGGAGCGCCCGGCTCACGCAGGTTCTGCAATGGGGTCGCCAGTGGCCCCACCAACAGCCAGGGCAGGCCCATCGCCACGACCGCCAGCGCCACGGCCCACGGCGAGAGCGTCAGGTAGGCTACCCACATGACAACGCCGACGCTGAGGATCGCATCGCCAAACTGCGAGGCGACTTCGCCACGCCAGAGGTGTCCGGCGTTGCCATCGTGAAACAAAGCGAAGCCGTGTCGCTTGCGCTGCACTGTCTCAAGCCGCACCGAGGTCAGGCCGGTGTCGTCCCAGTCTACTGCAACTGCGCGTCCGGTCGCCATGCGTGTGTAGCTGGCGCGCGAGTACGATCCGGCGGGATCGTAGGAGCGATAGGGATTATCGGGATCGGTAACGGGCGCGCGAAACGCTGGCCCCGAGGCGCCTGGCCGACTCAGCGCGCCAGGGGTGCTTGGGCGATTGGGAATGGCCCCGCGGCGCATGGACGCCCCTGCGCCGGATGGAGGCCCATACATGCCAGAAGCGCCGGGCGTATCGCGGAGATAGCGGCCTGATGCGGCAGGACGCCCCTGCCGCGACGCGCCTGGATCGCTCCATCGGTTGCGGGGAGTACGCTCTCCTCCCCGTTCATCCCCTGGCCAACGTCCATTTTGCATGCTTGTTCCCTTTGGCGCCTTTCGCGCGAACGATATGCGATATGCTCCGCATCGAACAAGGGGCAGTATAGGGCCACCCCATGCGACGTGTCAATTGGAGTGGCCAGAATAGCTTTGTTTCTACCTGATAAGTCGCCTTATGGTATCTGTCGGCGCAGGGCGTTTACTTCTGCTGCCGACGTACCATTGGGATGTGTGCGCCGCCCAGGCTGCGCCGACACGAGGGGCAGATGTAGAACCCCTCCTCGTCGCGGTACTCCAGTTCGTCCATCGGAAAGTGAAGGTAACAGACGCCACAGCGTACCGCGCCTGTCTGGCTGGCTACTGAACGATCATGCTCGAAAAGCGCATGAAGGGAGTCAATCAGGCGGCCCAGTTCATCGCGTGGGCGCGGATGCTCGATATACTCGATATGTTCACCGTGTTCACCGAAAGGTTCGGGCGCCTGTGTGCGAGGAGAGATCACCGGGCGTTCCGACTCTGCCGAAACTCCGTGTGGCGGCGCTTGTTCCACCCAGGATTCATCTGGCCGAAAGCGCAGACCAGGAGCATAGAAACGCGACATGCGCTGGCGTGGCGTGTTGGCGCCTGGCGCCTCGCCGGAAGGAGCGGTGTTGGCCACTGGCTCTTGCTCATTCACCTCGTGGCCGATGACGATATGCGCGCTGACATCGGCCACGATGGTATGCGCCTCATGCTTTTCGTGTATCTCATGCGCCTCATGCGCCTCGTAGGCGCGCACGACCACGGTCTGATGATGTGTGGTATGCGTTGGGGGCGTTGGTTGTGTCGCTGGCGCGATTCCCATGCTACCTATGCCTGACACATCCGCCTCAGGCGGAGGCGTGGCGCTGTGGTTGTGGTTGTTCGCAGGCAGATTGTCTGACGCATGCGGCTCAGCCGACGCTGTTCGTAGCGCACCCTTACGCCGCGCGATGGGAACGATGGGAGCGATGGGAGCCACCGGCGCCGGAAGAGTGGGCGAGACGCTCACACGCGGATGGCGCGCGGGCTGCTCCGATGTGCGCTCACGGCCGGTCTTGGGGTGCTCTTGAGAGGGTTGCGCGGGAGTATTCGCCACGAGCGCCGCAGTGGTTCGCCCTGGCTGCCGTTCAGGGCGGTCTTGTTTCTGCGGGCCGTGGCGCGGGCGCGGAGAGCCGCTCCGCCGACGGTTGGGGTGTCCTGTACTCATAGTGTGTTCCATCCTCATCCGGCAAGCGCCAGATGTATTGTATCGTGCGATGAATATGTATGCGACCGGACGGCAAATGGCTTATGACGTCCAGTCATCAAGCGGAATCGCTTCTCTAGCCCGATCCGCACGCAAAACGCGCGGATCGGGCTATCCTTGATGTTAAATTATATCTGGCGCAGGGCAGGGGCGCAAAAGCGGTAGGAACACGGCAGAGGACAGGCTCAAATCAACTTATCAATAAACGCGGCGAAGCAGAATACCACCATCACACCGAACAGCAGGCTATCCATCCGGTCGAGCAGGCCGCCGTGGCCGGGGATCAACGTGCCGCTATCCTTCACGCCCGTACCACGTTTGAGCAACGATTCCGCGAGGTCACCGATGGTGGCGGCGATGGTTACTGCCACGCCGAGCGCCAGCGCGAGATACCATGCGATATGCAGCGGCGCAGTGAAGACAAACGCCGCCGCGATAGTGAGCGCCAGCCCACCAGCGAAGCCTTCCCAGGTTTTGGCGGGGCTGATGTGAGGCGAGAGCTTTGTGCGCCCAAAGAAGTGACCGACCAGCAGCGCCGCGCTATCGTTCGCCCAGACCATAAAGCAGGTGGCGACGGTCCACCAGAAACCGCGTGAGCCAAAACCAAACGTAGCACCACGTAAGGCGACGAAGAGCGCCAGCGGCCAACCAAGATAAAACGGAGTGGCGAGCGTCAGCGCCCAATCGCGCAGGGTCTCCTCAAAGGAGGCACGCTGGAGCCAGAGGAAGAGCGCGAACGAGATGATGATCACGCCACAGACACCCACGTAGAGCAATGGCAGGCGGTAGGCCGGAAGGATCGCCGCCAGGAGAAAGACGACGCCCAGCGCGACACTCATCCCCGTGTGAGGACGCCAGCCTTTATGGACGAACATCGCGCGAAGCTCCCAGGCGCCCAGCGCCAGCGCAACCAGCCCACCAGCGAAGGCGTACCAGCCACCAAAAAAGGCCAGCGCGACGACGATGGGGATGAGCACAATCGCTGAGACCAGCCGCTGCCAGAGCGAGGCCAGCCAGCCCATCTCGTGTTCGGGCTTGGTCAGCGCGGGCCGATCAAACGCCTCTATCGCCTCGAAGGCTTGCCCGAAAGCGTCGAACGGCGAAGGCGCTTTGTGCGTGTCTGGGGGTGTGTTCGCGGGCGCTGTCTCGTGTGGGGCGGGCAGTTCCGTTGTGTGTGGAGTGGAGGCGGAGGTGGGCGGCTCGTTGGGGGTAGCCGCCGAGGATGAAGGCATGGGAGAAGGCGACGGTTCGGTGGCGTGTGGCTGCGCGTCTGGAAATTGGCGGCGGGCGTTCCGTCTGGATGATATCCGTTTGCCAGGGAGGGAAATGTCAGATGAATGCCTCATCGCACACAAACCTCCCAGCGTTTGTTTCCGCGCCCTTCTCAGCGCTTTCTGAATCCTGAGAATGAGCTACAATGCTCCAGCGTGTTCTCTGGCGCTCTGGCTCTATTGTAGTCCTGAGCCGGTCTATTACGTCAAGCGTATTAGCCCGTTGGCCCTGCGCTGGCCTCTTAATGGACAGGAGCCACCTCGGCGGCGTCCGTCGGCTCAGGATTTGCGTCGTTGCGTTGCGTCTCGGCAGCTTGGCGTGTCAGCGCACCACGCTGGGAGCGATCCGCTTTGTTTGCCGCTGCGGCGGCTGCCTTCTCTTGCTTCTCCTGGGCGATCTGTGCATCCGTCTTGCCAAACCGACGTTTGCGGCTGGCGTAGGCGTCGAGCGCGGCCTCGAGATCCTCGCGATTGAAGTCGGGCCAGAGCGTCGGTGTGGAGTAGTATTCCGCGTAGGCCGCCTGCCAGATCAGATAATTGCTCAGGCGCATCTCGCCGCCAGTGCGAATGATCAGATCGGGATCGGGAAGGCCACGGGTGTAGAGATGCTGCGAGATGACCTCTTCGGTGAGGTCTTCGCTGCGCACGCCTGCCGCCAGCAACTCGCGGAAAGCATCCACCAGTTCGGCGCGTCCGCCATAGTTGAAGCAGACGTTGAGTTCGAGCTTCCGGTTATCTTTGGTCAGCTCCATCATGTGCAGAATGGCCTCTTGCACATCCGGCGCCAGATCATGCAGTCGCCCAATGTGGCGCAGGCGCACGCCGTTTTCGTGCAGCTGGTCAACGTCGCTGCGGATGGTCTCCCACATCAGCCGCATCAGCGTATCCACCTCTTCGGGCGGGCGGTTCCAGTTTTCCGTGGAGAAGGCATAGACGGTGAGCATGGGGATGTGATACTCGTCGCAGAGCCGCACGACCCGCCGGAGCGCCTCAACCCCGGCGTGGTGGCCCACCGAGCGTGGGAGATGGCGGCTCGTCGCCCAGCGCCCGTTGCCGTCCATGATAATCGCGATGTGTTTGGGGATGGCGCGCCCGTCGCGAAAACGTAGCCGCGCCAACTCGGCCTGGCGCTCTTGCTCGTGCGCGCGCGCTCCGCCATCGAGCACGCTGCCAATCGCTGTCAGCACATCTTTCAAGCGTCGTTTCGCCATATCCCCAGTTCACACCCTCTCTACGCTGCCATCAACACCGTCTCAGGTCGCCGCTACTTCGCTGCCCCGCGCCGGAACTCCGCCGGAACTCCGCCGGAACTCCGCTAGACTTCCATTACTTCTTGCTCTTTGGCCTGGCCAATCTTTTCGAGTTCGGCAATCGCATGGTCGGTGATCTTTTGCAGCCGGTCGGTTCCCCGCTTGAGTTCATCGGCGGAGATTTCTTTCTTTTTTTCCTGGTCGCGCAGGGTATCGTGCGCGTCACGTCGGCAATTGCGCACGGCGACTTTCGCCTCATCTACCTTCTTGTGCACCACCTTAACGAGTTCCCGTCGGCGCTCCTCGGTAAGCGGAGGCAGGTTCAGGCGAATCATCTGCCCATCGTTGTTGGGATTCAGCCCCAGGTCGCTTTTCTGGATGGCCTTTTCGATGTCACCCAAAACCTTGCGATCCCACGGCTCGATGGTCAGTGTGCGTGGATCAGGCGCGCGAATGGTCGCCACCTGCTGAAGCGGTGTGGCGGTTCCATAGTAGTCAACGGTAATACGCTCAACCAGCGCCGGGGTGGCGCGGCCGGTACGGATGGTGTGCAGTTCGCGCTTGAGCACTTCTATCGCCGAATCCATGCGCCGCTGCGCATCGGCGAAGACGTCGTCTGCCATACCTTTACCCCTTTCACACAGGTTTCAGGCCAAACCGGTCAAGTCAGTGACAAGCGTGCCGCGTCGCTCGCCACGGGCAATCGCCGCAACGCTCTGCGGACTGAGCATATTGAAGACGACGATTGGCATGTGGTTGTCTTTGCACATCGAGAGCGCCGTGCTATCCATCACAGCCAGCCCCATGGTCAGTGCACGCATATAGTCAATCTCGCTGAAGCGCCGCGCGTTGGGATTGCGCATCGGATCATCGTCATAGACGCCATCTACTTTGGTAGCCTTCAGCAATGCGTTGCACTGCAATTCAACAGCCCGCAAGGCCGCCGCCGTATCAGTGGTGAAATGGGGCGCGCCTGTGCCCGCCGCCAGAATCACCACACGCCCCTTTTCCAGGTGACGGATAGCGCGGCGGCGAATGAACGGCTCGGCGACCGGCGCCATCGGGATTGCCGTTTGCACACGCGCCGTGATGCCCGTGTGCTCGATGGCGTCTTGCAGGGCAAGCGCATTGATCACGGTCGCCAGCATGCCCATGTAATCGGCCTGGGCGGCGTCCATGCCGGTGGCGGCGGCGGTTTTGCCGCGCAGGATATTTCCCCCCCCGACGACAATCGCCAGTTGCACGCCAAGCGCGTACGCTTGCGCCACCTCGCCCGCCACATAGTGGAGCACACTGGCGTCAAGCCCATAGCCCTGCTCGCCCATTAGCGCCTCGCCGCTCAGTTTGAGCAAGATGCGCGGATAGACGAGGCGCTGGGCTGGCGTGTCTGGTGTTCCGCCGTCAGCCAAAGCGTGGACGGCGTTAGCAGAGGAGCCTGGTGGCGTCATATGTTCTCCCTGGTGTGGTGTGCTATTGTCGTCTACCGAGCGCAAACCGGGCGCCGATTGCGTTCTCGCGTATACTTCGCTTTAGTCTTCACCCAGGGCGAAGCGGGCGAAGCGCCGCACGACGATGTTTTCGCCGGTCTTGCGGATCACGTCGTCAATCAACTTGCTGATCGTGATCTTATCGTCTTTGATCCACGGCTGTTCGAGCAGCACCTCGGCGGAAAGCTGCTTTTTGAGCTTCCCCTCAACGATCTGCTCGCGGCGGTTCGCCGGGCGTTTCTTCACTTCGGGATCATCCGCAAGCTGCGTGCGCAACTGTGTGAGCGTCTCTTCGGGAATGTCGCTGAACGCGGTATACTTGGGGTTGGTACCCGCGATCTGCAAGACAAGCTCGCGCGCAAGCTGCTTGAACTCGTCGCTCCGAGCCACAAAGTCAGTACTGCAATTCAGCTCCAGCAACACGCCAAGATTACCGCCGTGATGGATGTAGGAGGTCACTGATCCCTGGCGCGTTTCGCGCTCCTGGCTCTTCACCTTCTCGGCGCGCTTCTGCCCCTTCTCTTCAAGCAGCTTGATCGCGTCCTCGAAGGATTTAGCCTCGGTCAGCGCGCTCCGGCAGTCGGCGAACCCGGCGCCGGTCACTTCACGCAGTTTGGCGACATCTTTTGCGGTAAACTCCATCGGTTTGTTCCCACTCGGTTTTCTGGCCGAATGCTCCTTTACTTCTAGATGAGACGCGCCCTTGATCTTTGACAATTGATCCGGGCGCCTATTATCATACCACGTCTCCGGCGCGGTTGTCCGCCACACAGCCTCGCTGGCCGACGCACACGCAACAGTTGACGCACGAAACGCGCGGCGCCAAACGAGACTTCGCAGGCTGCCGCGCGTTGGATGTGCGGATGGTATGCTCCGCTACTCTGCGCCGCTTTCCGCTGGCGCTGCTGATGCTGCTGATGCTGCTGCTGGCGCCACAGTGGGTGTTGCGCTGGCCTCCGCCGCTTCGCGGGCGGTTTCGGCGGAGACGGCTGCGCTGCTCCCGTTGGCGGCGTTGTCGCTTGCGCTTGCGGTCGTTTCGTCTTGTGGCTCGGCGCCGAACTCTTCGAGTTGCACCACCGCCGCGCCGCGCCGCCCGCCGGCCTCATCGCGCTCACGCGAGGATTCGTACTGGCGTCGCCCTTCAAGGGCAGCGTCGGCGATCTTCGAGCAGATCAGCCGGACGGCGCGGATGGCGTCGTCGTTCGCCGGGATGGGATAATCCATCTCGTCGGGATCGGTGTTAGTGTCGGCCAGGGCGATTACCGGAATCTCCAGTCGCCGCGCCTCGAGCACTGCGGTATGCTCTTTCTTGGTATCAACGACGAAGATTGCCCCTGGCAGGCGGCGCATATCTTTGATGCCGCCGAGCGTGCTTTGCAGACGTTCGAGTTCGTCGTTCAGGTGTTGCGCTTCCTTCTTGGGCAGGCGCTCGAAGTCACCGTTTGCCTTGCGTGTTTCGAGGTCGCGCATATAGCGGATGCGCAGTTGAATCGTCTGGAAGTTGGTGAGCATGCCGCCAAGCCAGCGGTGGTTGACGTAAAACTGGCCGCTGCGCTCTGCCTCTTCTTTAATCGTCTCCTGTGCCTGCTTCTTCGTGCCGACAAAGAGAATGTGGTCGCCGCTTGCGGTCAGGTTGGTGACGAATTGATAGGCTTCGTTGAGCCGCCGTACCGTTTGTTTGAGATCGAGGAAGTAGATGCCGTTGCGCTTGATGGGCTTCCCCTGCTCATCCGAGAAGATGAACAGCCGCATTTTAGGGTTCCAGCGGCGGGTTTGGTGTCCGAAGTGGACTCCGGCTTTCAGCAGGTCTTGCATTGATGCGACATTTGCCACGCGGTATTGTTCCTCCCTTAGAGAACCATGAAAAGTTAGCCGCCATCCCCCTCTTCCCGTGCGAAAAAGCGTTTCATCCGTCCGGCCTTAGGCTTATATGCCATCGCGCGGCCAGCGGAAAACGCCAGGGACATCGCACAGTCTGGGGATGTGTGAAATGGAGGTATGCCTGCCTCACCCATATGAGAAGGAGAGTAGTATCGCACAGGGAGTCACTACTGAGCGACACACTTGCCCCACACGAATGGGAGCATACCTCACCAGTATACCATAGCGCCGCCTGTGGCGCAAGTTTGGCGCAAGTTTTCCTACGAGCCGCTAGACGATGCGCTCTCCGGTTTTCGCGTCGAACACATGCGCGTGCGCCACCTCTACCGCCAGACTTACCTGCTCCCCTGGGCGGAGGGTGACATCGGGCGCTATACGTGCGGTGACGCCCTTCGTCTCGGCGTTCTCCAGTGTCACCACGCCTTCCATACGCAGATACACCAACTGCTCATTGCCGAGATGCTCCACCACATCCACCACACCGGGGAGCGTATTCTCGGCGTCGTCGCTGGCCAGGCGCAGGTCTTCGGGGCGCACGCCGAAAATCACTCCCTGCCCATTTGGAGTGGATTGCTCTGCGTTTTGACCAGTTGCCGCGCCCTTCAATGTGAGCGTGTGCGCCGCTTCCCCGGAGCCAATGGTGATGAGCGCGTCGCCGCCTGGCGACCACGCCAGGGAGCCGTTGAAGAATCCCATCGAGGGGCTACCGATAAAGCCAGCCACGAACAGATTCGCCGGGCGCTCATAGAGTTCCTGCGGCTTGCCGAGTTGCTGAATGACGCCCGCGTTGAGGACGGCAATGCGATCACCCATCGTCATCGCCTCCACCTGATCGTGCGTGACGTAGACAAAGGTTGTTTGTGTTTGTTGGTGCAGGCGGCTGATCTCTGTGCGTGTCTGTACACGCAGTTTCGCATCCAGGTTGGAAAGCGGCTCATCGAGCAGGAACACCTTGGGGTCACGCACAAGCGCACGCCCCAACGCCACACGTTGGCGTTGACCACCCGAAAGCGCCCTGGGCTTGCGGTTGAGATAGTCTTTGATGCCAAGCATATCAGCCGCACGGCGCACACGTTGGTCAATCTCGGCCTTGCTGACGTGATGGCGTTGCAAGCTGAACGCCATGTTTTCATACACGCTCATATGGGGATAGAGCGCGTAGTTCTGGAAGACCATGGCGATGTCGCGATCTTTGGGCGCGACATCGTTGACCAGCCTGTCGCCGATGAAGAGGTTGCCTTCGCTGATCTCTTCCAGTCCAGCGATCATACGCAGCGCCGTCGTTTTGCCACAGCCGGATGGCCCTACCAGCACCAGAAACTCATGATCGTTGATATGCAGGTTCAGATCGGTAATCACGGGCGTGTTACTACCGTACCGCTTGTACACATGATCGAAACGTACATCCGCCATTGCGGGACGCCTCCCTTTCCAGCCTCGACGTTTTACACGTCGTTGACACACATGATCTGGCCTACCCCGTTACCGCTACCGTATTCGTTACCGCCCCCGTACCCGTTGCGTCAAGAGTACCCCTTGATGCTGCCATCCGTCAAGACGGAAACGAGGATATTGGGATAAGATCAGCCGTTGAGCAAGCTCTGGAAACTGGCAGAGATGTTTTGAGCAGCGGTAGCCGCAGTCTCCTGTCCGTTGACAAACTTCTGAAGATTTGTATCGAAGCCCGACGAGGGATCATAGACCTGGGCGGCCTGCTTGAAAACAGGCGTCGCCTTCTGTGTTGGCAGGAGCGCCGCAAATGCCATCAGCGTCGCGTCGGCCTGTACCTGTGGATCGCTATAGTTAGTGTGGCGTGTGGGAAGCAGATTGTCCTTGGTGGCAAGGTACGATTGACTGGGCGCTGAGGACATAAACTGCATGAACTGGAACGCGGCGGTCGGCTGCTGTGTTCCCTTGAACATCACGTATTCCTGCCCACCCACCGGAGATCGCGGCGTATTGCCGGTTGCCGTATCCATCGGAATCGCCGCGACGCCGAGGGCGCCGTGGTTTTTCGCAAAAGCTGATCCGGTCAGCAAGGTGCTGTAGTCGCTCTGGTTTGCCATGATCATCCCAGCCTGACCGCTCTCGAACGCAGACATGGCAGTGTTCACGCCGTTCGCAAAGTCTGGCTTGGGCGCATAGGCAAGCTCTTGTTTGAGGTAGGTCAGCGCAGTGATCGTGCTTTGGCTGTTGACGGCGGGTGAGAGCGATTTGCCGCTACCCTTGAAGAGTTCGCCGCCAAAGCTGAAGATGAACTGCTGTGTATAATAGGAGCTTGCCTGCCATGCCCACCCATACTGCGCGCCATGCGTCAGCGCCCTGTTATCGGCGTCGAACTGCTCCCAGGTGGTAGGCGCGCCGTTGAGGTGCGCCGCCGAAAACAACGACTTATTGTAATAGAGCACGAGCAGATCGGTGGTCTGTGGCAATCCGATCAGCTTCCCCTGGTACTCACAGTAAGTCAGCGGCGTCGTCAGGTAGTCTGATTTGTCGAATGAGCTTTCCATACTGGTGATGTCGGCAAGGTAGCCGTCGGCGGCAAACTCTGCTCCCCAGCGAATATCCGCACGGAACACGTCGGGCGCTTTGTTGGCTTTGGCCGCCTGAACGAACTTATCATGCGCGGTCGTCGGATCAATGTGTTGCGCGTTGATCGTGACGTTAGGGTTTTGCTGCTCGAACTTGATGATGAGATCGCGAATGGCTGGAGCCTGCTGCGCGTTTTCCGTGTACCAGTACGTCAGGATGATCTTATTGCTGCTTCCACCTGTGGAACACCCGGCCAGCAGCATTGCCAGGATGAAGATGAGAGCGCCAAAACTGAGCGCCGCTCGTTGGGTTCGCATATTCCCTCTTTATGTCTGTACGTGGTGTGTTCTCACCAGTAGCGTTCTTCGTGCCAGGGATCGGCATGGTTATGATATCCGCGCACCTCCCAGAAGCCGGGGCGATCCTTAGGCAAGAACTCGAGGCCGCTCAGCCACTTGGCGCTCTTGTAGAAATAGAGCTTCGGCACAACCAGCCGCACTGGGCCGCCATGCTCCGGTTCGAGGTCGGCGCCGTCATGCTTGAAGGCGATCAGCACATCGTCGTCGACAAAGTCGGCAAGCGGCATATTTGTGGTGTAAGCAATCTCAGAGAACGAGTGCGCCACGACGAAATGCGCCTCCGGTGTGGGCCTCACTCGTTGCAGAATCTCGCGTACCGGCACGCCCTCCCAGCGGTTATCATAGCGGCTCCATGTGGTGACGCAGTGAATATCGGTGGTGATCTCCTGCTGTGGCAGCGCCCGCAGTTCCTCCCAGGTCAGCTCAAGCGGTTGCTCGACGGCGCCCCATACCTTGAAGCGATAGGTTGTCGGATTGAGGTGGGGTGTCCTCTCATAGGAAAGCACAGGCCACTTTTTCGTCAAATACTGGCCCGGTGGCAGGCGTGGTTCACCGTTGGGAAGCGTCTCCTGCTCTTCAGGGCTGGGTGTGCGTCCGAACAATCGGGAAAGATTCATGGTATGTTACCTCACTTACAGGCGGCGTTTATCGTCGTCGGCATCGTTTGCGCCCTGCAAGAGGGAGCTATAGAGATTCTAGCAAAAAAGCACTCGCTGGCGCATGCGCGATGTGGCGCGTCTGCCAGCGGGTGCGTTGCTTAGATGCTATGATCTGGATGTTGCGTGAATGGTACACCTTTCTGTTGGTCTGTCTGATCAGCGCCTCAGCATGGAACGTTGATCGTTTGCTGCGTACTGTTTGATTGACCATACTGATCGGTCACGGTCAGCGTCACCGTATAGGGGCTTGCGTTCGCGGAATAGGTATTGCTGACTGTCTGTCCCGATCCGGTATTGCCATCGCCAAAGTCCCAGGCGTAGCTTAGCCCCATCCCCTGGGAGTTGCTCGCGTCGAAGTCTATGGTACAAACGTTGGTGGGATCGGTGGAATAGGTAAAGCTGGCGACCGGCCCGCTGCATTGGACATTGACGGACTGGCTTTGTGTCGCCGATTGCCCTTCGTCATCCGTCACCGTCAGCGTGACGTTATAGGTACCCGCTTGAGCATATGTATTGCTCACCGTTTGTCCCGATCCGGTGTTGCCATCACCGAAGTCCCATCCATAGCTCAGGTTTACGCCGGTTGAGCCGCTCGCGTCGAAGTCCATTGTACAGGCAGTGTATTGATCCGCTGTAGCGGTGAAACTAGCGGTAGGGGTCGGGTTCAGCACATTGAGATTTTGGGTGGCGGTCGTCGTTTGCCCAATCGGATCGGTTGCTGTCAGCGTTACTATGGCTCCCCCGGCTTGTTGGAACACATGCGTAACGGATGATCCATTGTCGCTGGTACCGTCGCCGAAATCCCAGGAGAAGGTAAGATTGGCTCCCTTTTGCACAGTGACGGAAAACGTGATCGTATCGCCGACATGGATGGTGTTGTCGCTCGATTGCGAATCCGTGGCGGTGAATGAGATCGCAGGCTTTGGGTAGGCGAGCGCGCGGGCGCTTGCCAGCGCAACGGGCGCGCTGGCGGCGATTGCCAGTAAGATGATGATACTGACCGCCGCCAGCAGGCTCAGACGAATGTTTGCTGTGGGCGCCAGAGGCGACGGCGCCATATTTGGCATGGGGTTGGGCGCCGTATTCGCCATATTTGGGAACACGTTTGGCGCCATACCTACCGGAGGAGGAGAGCCGGGCGGCGGAAAAGCGCCTGGCAGCGTCGGCGCTTCCAGAGGCGTCTGTGGGGTGATCTGTGTGTAAGGCTCAGGCGCCGGTGGGGCGATAGGGCTACCGGCCTCTGATGCCGGAGTAGGCTGCGTAGGGACACCAAACGGGAATGAGCCAGCAGTCTGCGGAGTATCCTGGCTAGACTGGCTGGGAGCAGGAGCCGCGTCTGATTGGGAGTGTTGGAATTGTTGTGGTGTAGACGACGCCTCTGGGTCGTTGGGATGTGATGGAAACATCTGATACGCCTCCTCTTGCTGGCGCTATTGATCCGCGCCTGGTTGATCACGTTGATCACGTTGATCACTCGATGGATTCGCTGGCTGCTGCTCTGAGGCTGACTGCACGGATTGCACGGATTGTTGTGAGGCAAGTGATGGGGCGGTCGGCGTGTCATCAGATGGAGACACAGAGGGAGACGTCGCCGGAGTAGCGGCAGGCGTGGCGGCAGGCGTGGCGCCCTCAGCGCCGCCGACAGCCGTAGAAGTGTTGGATGTGACGGGCACGGCAGTTGGCAGGCTCACTCCGCCGGGCGTCTCCGTTCCGCTGGGCGCCCCTGGGATACTCCCTGATGCGACGCCAGGATAACCGGGGTAGATAGGCGGCGTCGGTTGCGCCATGACACCATAGGGCATAGCAGGCATGGAAGGTGGCCCGTACATTGCAGGCGGCATAAACGCTCCGCTTTGCATGGGTTGCATGGGTTGCATGGGTTGCATGGGTGCAAAGCCAGGAGGAACGGCTGGCGTGGGTATAAAACCGGGCGCGAAGGGTGGCGCAGCCAGCGGCGTAGGCATGGCTGGCATAGGAACAGGCGCCGGGGCGGGCGCAGTGGTCGGCGCAGGTGTAGTAAAAGCTGTAACGAACGCGCCAACGAAGAAGGCCAGTGGCAGCCCAAGCATCATGGCTGCAATGATGCTCTGGATGATGACGAGCGTCTTGAACGGGAGGAGTGATGCAGCCGCCACCGAGATGATATCGAGGGCGATAACCACGATAGCGAGTAGCAGCCCAACGGCGACGCCATCGTAGAGCCACTCGCGACCCTGGCTGCGTGGGGCGACGACCGATCTGCGGGTGAGATGGTCGAAGAGCGGCGCGAGCGCCAGGCGAATTGGATACGCTGGAATGGCTACCAGACGTGGCAGCGCGCCAAGCTGCGGTAGGGCGAAGAGGCTCACCCCACCCAGGCCACCAACAATCGCTCCCACGATCAAGGTTGCCAGGAAGACCTGCAAGACATCTGGGCCAGCGCTGACATTTTCCGAGAGGATAGACATTGAAAGATCGAAGGAAACGCCTGAACATGCGGCGAAGAACGCCATGATCAAGCTCAAAGGGATTGCCATCAGCGCGCCTGCGACAAACCCCTCGCCAGCATTGGTCGCTCGCGCCACTCGCGCAGCCACCCGACCGCCAGTGAGATAGGCAATCAATGGGATGAGGAGCAACAGGAAGGCGAACGGTGGAATGTGCATCGCCGGTTGGTTAGTGATGGTGCTCGACGAACCAAACAACCCATATGTCGCCGATTGGGAGGTTGTTCCTGCTGTGGTTAAAGCCGATGAGACATTGAGCGTTTCCTTGATTGTGGCGCCGGTCGCAAAGGAAAAAATCCAGACCGCCAGCAGCGGCCCACCGACGACTGTCGAGATCACAATGGAAAGGATACCGGCTCCGCTGCTGACGATGGGATTCGTGGTGGTATGGCCTGTCGCCGAGGTGGTGACGAACGAATAGACAAAGTAGCCAGCCGCAACGGCAAGGCTGAGTAAGAATCCGACCGCGTAGGTGGCGACGCTGCCCGCCAGCGCGCCAAAGATGCGGGCGTTGCGCTGGCGCCGCAAAATTGCCTGCCCCCAGGAAAGAAAGTTGGCGCCGCTATAGTGCAGCCAGCCGCCCAACGCGCCGAAGACCACCCCCCACAATAGCGCATATAGGAAGGTCTGCCCAACCGAGGCGGCGGTAGTCACACTAAAGGTGGTAACGATAAGATTGACCGGGGTGGTTGTGGTGGCAAAGAGCGCGACGGCCGCCGCCAGCACGGCATAGAACGGCCCGATCAACGCGCCGCGCAGGATGCTATAGCGCGCCGACCGCTGGAAATCGCTGGCTGCCGAGATGGCGCCGCCCAACAACAGCGCGAGTATGGGCGCCAGGAACAGCCCCAACAGCGGAAAGCCAAGAGTAGCGGTTCCGGTCAGACTCCCACCGGTAGCGGATGAGCCAGCGCTGAGGGTGAAATCGAGCGGACTATGTTGAATGAGCGCGAACATCTGAAAGCCGTTGAGATCGAGGAACGATTTAACGCTGGAGACATACTGCCCAAGCGTGGAGGACGCGCTGGTGGATGAGAGCGCGGCGTCAACCTGCGCCGCCCAGGCAGCCGCGATGCCAAACGAGAGCGCCACCGCTATCACTACCGCCACCACTGCCCCAATCCCTGCCATTGCCCATTTGTTCACTGCCAGCGCAGGAGAAACGGTTCGCGTGAGGAAGCGTTGCAGTCGGGTGTAGGGCAGCGCAAACTGTGGCGGCGTGTTTGATCCAAAGAACGAGCCGATGGAGCCAATGAATGGGACGCCATTTACCATCGCTGGGGCGCCCTGTGGGATATAGCCAGGCGCCAGAACTGGCGCGGCATAGACGCCGGAGGGCTGCGACGGGATACCATAGCCGGAAGGCTGCCCTGGCGCAGAGTAGGCGCCGGAGTAGCCTGCCGGAACCTGTGCGGGGGCGTCATAGGCGCCGCTCTGCGGCGTTGGCGTTGGTATACCATACCCGGCGGGCTGCCCTGGCATGCCATAGGCTCCATAGACGCCGGATGCGCCCATTGGGGAACCGTATGCGCCGGATGCGAACGGCTGGCCGGATGGAACACCTATCGGTGTGGGAAACGGGGGCTGTAGTGGCTGGCCCAGCGGCTGTGAGTAAGGCGCCGGGAGAGGCCAGGGCTGTGGTGGTTGCTGTGGTGGCGGCGATGATTGAGCAAGCTGTGTTTGCTGGTTGGCTTGGGTGATGAGGCTGACATTGTTTCCGCAGTGAGCGCAAAACGTTGCGCCGGGCACAAGCGGGGCCTGGCAGTACGGGCAGTTCATGTTCTACTCCCTCGAAGGGTGATGGCGCTTCGGTTGTGTAGCTGGTGATGACGCGAGACAAAGCACAATCTCTAGCGCCGATTACAGTTGTGGATCGCGTAGGTTGAAAAATATCGAATCAAACGAAAGTTCGCCCAAGTATACACATATTCCCTTGATGCCGTCAATATGGTAAAAAGCGCCAGGTTAGCCGCCCATGCGTTTGACCTTGTAGCCAAGCGCAGTGAGCCGTTCTATCACCTTCTCACGGTGGTCGCCCTGTATCTCGATGGTGTCGCCTTTGACGGAGCCACCCGCCCCGCACAGGCGTTTGAGCGTCTGCGCAAGCTCAGCCAGTGTGGCGGCGTCACCCGGCACGCCAATCGCCTGTGTCATCGCTTTGCCGCCGCGTCCCTTGCGATCCAGTGCCACGCGCACCACGCCATCGCGCGGGGCTGCTGCTGCGGTTGCTCCGGCGTCGACGCGTTTGCTGGCGCGGGTGGTCTCGCCGCAGCGGCAGGCGTCTTCGGGCTGGCCGCAGCGTTTGCAGATGCGAATGCGCCCCAGGCCGGTTGAATACACCAGGCGTTCGTCGCGCGATGATGGCATAGATTTCCCCTCGTTGTCGTTTAGTTTCTCTTAGCCGACTTATTCGATCAGGCCGCCACCCAAGACCTCATCGCTGTCCGCGCCACCGTAGAAGACCGCCGCCTGCCCTGGCGTGATGGCGCGGAGCGGCTGCGCAAGCGTGATCTCTGCGCGCCCATCGGCCAGCGGCGTGACAGTCGCAGGAGCGAGCGGAGCCTTGTAGCGCGCCTTCACCTGCGCCTCGAAGGGCTGTGTGGGCGCTTCGCCGGATGTCCAGGTCGTCTGGTGAACGGTGAACAATGTGCGCTCCAGCGCCCCCGCCGGGCCGACGATCAGCGCATTTTGCGTGGGATCGAGCGTGAGAACATGCAGCGGCTCACGCGCCGTGACGCCCAGCCCCTTGCGCTGGCCGACCGTATAATACGCCAATCCCTGGTGTTCGCCCACGCGCTGGCCGCTCGTATCGAGAATCGGCCCCGGCTGAGGCGCGGTGCGTCCGGTGACGCTGGCGTAGCGCCGCACGAAGCCGCGATAATCGTTGGCGGCGACGAAGCAGATCTCCTGGCTTTCGGCCTTGCTGGCGACGGGCAGGCCGCGCTCCGCCGCCAGCGCGCGCACCTGCGGCTTGGTGTAGCCGCCCAGCGGGAAGAGCGCATGGCGGAGCTGTGCCTGCGAGAGCACATGCAGCACGTAGGATTGATCCTTTGCGGCGTCTATGCCCTGGCGCAGGCGGCGCTTGCCTGTGTTGGGGTCGTCGTCCACGCGCACATAGTGGCCGGTGGCCAGGTAGTCGGCGCCGAGGGCAAGCGCGCGCTCCAGCAGCAGCGTGAAGCGAATCTGGCGGTTGCAGCGCAGGCAGGGGTTGGGTGTGCGCCCCGCGAGGTACTCATCGTAGAAGTAGTCCACGATGGTCTCCTGGAAGGGCTGCTCGACGTTGAGGACGTAGAAAGGGATGTCGAGCTGGGCGGCCACGCGGCGGGCGTCGCCAAGCGATTCCAATGAGCAGCACTTGTTCTCGGAGACCAGCTCCACGCCGTCGTCATCAGTGGCAGCTGGCTCCGACCACAGGCGGAGCATGATGCCAATGACATCGTAGCCCTGCTCCTTGAGCAGCGCCGCCGCCACTGAGCTATCCACGCCTCCACTCATGCCAACCACTACGCGCGTCATATGCTGTGCAGCGTGTTGGCTTACGTTTCAATTTGCCAGCGCGCTGCGTCTCCTTTCAGAAAAGCACGATCATCCCAGCTACAATGATATGATCTGGCACGGATGCCTGTCAAAGCGCATCATCACTGCCGGTAAGGTTGGCCAACGCCGCTTGACGAGTACGCGTGGATGGGGGTATACTGTGTGCGGTAGCGTATACGTATCACCAACCTTCGCCGACGTAGCTCAGTGGCAGAGCAATGGTTTTGTAAACCATCGGTCGTCGGTTCAAATCCGACCGTCGGCTCCCTCACAAAGACAGAATTGAAGCGGCTTCTGGCGCTATCGCTTGGAGCTGCTTTTCTGTGTTTGAGAGCTTTGCCGACAATTTTGACGCCAATTACGCCAACCCTACTACTTCTGCTCTTTTTGATCTATACTACCGGCAGTAGATTATCCACACTTGTTGATCCTGTTTCGGAGCGCGCTACCCGCTTGGTTATCCCAAACAGAGAGAGGCTAGCTATGCCGACCTATCATCGCGTCTTTATCAGCCACGCCCACACCGATAACACCATCTGCAAACAGTACGCCGACGCTTTGCGCGCCAAAGGGATCGATGTGTGGATCGATCTGACCAACGCTCAGCAAGGCCACGATCTGAGCGAAGAGATCGCCCGCGAGTTGCGCGAGCGCACTGCATTTGTGCTCATGGTGACAACGGCTTCGAATGAATCGCATTGGGTGCGCCAGGAGCGGAGCGCGTTCAACAAGCTGATGAACACGCATGCGACCCACTTCCTCAACGGCGTGGAACGAATGATCTTGCCGGTTCGGTTGAATGACGAGGTACCTACCCTATTTGATGGCATTTTCTGGGTGGATGCGTTCAACCAGCCTATTGCGCCAACTGTGGATCGTATTGCTACTGCATTGATGCTTTCCCCTGTTGACCGGCGCGATCCACCCCCCCCACCGCCGCCTAACGACCGCGACGAGATCGGCATCCCGGAGAGCCTGTACCGGCTGGGCTATCGCGGCTGGCGTATGCGGCGCACTGGCATTTCCTACATCGAGCCACCGACCTGCCCTGTCGCGGCGGGCATGTTTGTGATGGGCAGCGCCGAGAGCGACGCGCAAGCCTCTTCCGACGAGAAGCCACAGTACCGCATTCCGGTGGCGGCATATGCTATTGGCAAATACCCTGTCACAGTGGAGGAATATCGCTATTTCCTCAGAGCCAATCCCGGCAAGCAAGACCTTCTCCCTTCGTCGTACACCTTCCCCAAAGACGCCGAGTGGTGTGCGCCGGAATGGCGCGGGAAAGAGCTAAGCTGGGCGGCGCAGCAGACCCGACCCGATCATCCCGTTGTCTGTCTCACTTGGTTTAACGCGACTGCCTACGCCGCCTGGTTGGCACATACAACCGGCCAGCCGTGGCGCCTACCCACCGAGGCGGAGTGGGAGAAGGCCGCCCGCTGGGACGAAACCAAACAAGTCTCGCGCATCTACCCGTGGGGTGATACCTGGGACAAGACGCGCGCCAACACCTATGATGGCGGCCCGAAGCGCACGACAGCAGTGGGCAACTACCCCACCGGCGCCAGCCCCTACGGCGCACAGGACATGGCAGGCAATGTTTGGGAGTGGACAAGCTCTTTATACAAGGAGCACTATCCCTATGACCCGTCGGCCAGCGAAGATGATGGTAAAAACAGAACAGATGTTCGCGTGCTGCGTGGCGGTTCGTGGGGCTACGATCCCAGGATCGCGCGTGCGGCCTGCCGGAGCTGGGACGGTCCCGGCGGCTGGGGCCTCAGCACCGGCGCGCCGGTCTGTCTCCGGGCGGCTGGCACATAGTCAGATAAAGATAGCGGGCGGTTAAAACCGCTCCTAATATTACAGTTGCAGTTATATGGCGGTGATCGCCAGGCGGCGCTGGTAATGACCCCGCCTGGCTCGCGCTTGGTGACGGCGGCGCCACACGGACCAGG
>JAJPIU010000250.1 GCA_021324535.1 Pseudomonadota bacterium | reverse complement strand
CTTTAGTTTACCGCCGTGCCGCTTGACATGGCGTTCAGCCAGCTATGATTGGCGCGCCGGCGTACTCCCTGACGGAGATGGGTTTGCGCTCCCCTTGTGAACGATGATCGGCAGCAGTTCGCGTAGCTCCGCCAGCCAGACCGACGGTTCGGCGGAGAAGCGGCGGCGTGGAATATGCGCCTCGCCCAGCGAGACGCGCGCATCGTTGCGATACCGCTTATAGAGCGCCATACGATCCGGCGCGATAGTCTTGCTGAAACGCAACGTCACCTCACCGTCGCGCGCGCTGATCGATTCGTAGCCAAGCCCCAGCGCCTCCGTCTTCAGCCGCACCAATGCGATGAGATTCGCCGTTGGTTCAGGGGGCGGCCCGAAGCGGTCGGTCATCTCCAGCGCCAGCGCCTCCACCTGCTCGGGGCGTTCCATGTTCGCCATGCGCTGATAGAACATCATCTTGAGCGTGCTGTCGTTGATGTACTCGTCGGGGATATATGCGCTGATCGGCAGCTCGATGGCGAGCTGCGGGATGGCAGCCGTGGGCTTGCTCGCGCTGGCTGCGCTGCCAGTGGTCCATTGCTCGCCCTGCATCTCCGCGATGGCGTCCGCAAGCAACCTCGTATACAACTCGAAGCCCACTGCGCTGATGAAGCCGGATTGTTCAGCGCCTAGCAGATTGCCCGCGCCACGGATTTCGAGGTCTTTCATGGCGATGCGGAAGCCCGCGCCAAGCTCAGTCGCCTCGAAGATTGCGCGCAAGCGTTGTTCTGCGACGGGCGTCAGCTTCGCGTCCTTGTTGTAGAGGAAGTAGGCGTAGGCTTGCTGCGAGCTACGCCCCACGCGCCCACGCAATTGATAGAGCTGCGCCAGACCGAAGTAGCCTGCGTTGTTCACGATGATGGTGTTGGCGTTGGGGATGTCAAGCCCGTTCTCGATGATCGTCGTGCAGACCAAAACGTTCGCCTCGCCCGCCGAGAAATCGAGCATCACCTGCTCCAACTGATCCTCTGCCATCTGCCCATGCGCCACCACAAACGTCGCCTCAGGGACGAGCGTGCGCAGACGTTGCGCTATGGTCTGGATGCCCTTCACGCGATTATGCACGTAGAAGACCTGGCCGCCGCGATCTATCTCGCGCAGGATCACCTCGCGCAGCAGATCATCGCTTGCCTCACGTATGTAGGTGCGGATGGGCAGGCGTTCGTGCGGCGGCGTCTCGATCACGCTCATGTCGCGCACCTCAGCCAGCGACATATAGAGCGTGCGCGGGATAGGTGTGGCTGAGAGTGTCAGCACGTCAATCTCGGCGCGCAGTTGCTTCATCCGCTCCTTGTGCGCCACGCCAAAGCGTTGCTCCTCGTCAATCACCAGCAGCCCCAGGTCATGGAACTGTACGTCTTTTTGCAGCAAGCGATGCGTGCCGATCACGATGTCCACCGCGCCGCGCTCCAGGTCTTTGATCGTCTCACGCTGCTCTTTTTCCGAACGGAAGCGGCTGAGCAACTCGACACGCACCGGATAGGGCTTAAGGCGTTCGCTAAACGTGTTGAAGTGTTGCAGCGCCAGTACGGTGGTTGGCGCGAGGATGGCGACCTGCTTTTGATCCAGCACAGCCTTGAAAGCTGCGCGCAGGGCAACCTCCGTCTTGCCGTAGCCCACATCGCCGCAGACCAGCCGATCCATCGGGCGAGCGCGCTCCATATCAGCCTTCACGTCGGCGATGGCGCGCGCCTGATCGGGTGTCTCCTCATAGGGGAAGCCCTCCTCGAGCTCTTGCAGCCAGGGTTGCTCTTCGTCAGGCGGATAGGGATGCCCCGGAACCGTTTCGCGCACGCTATAGAGCCGCAATAGATCGCGCGCGATGTCGGTCGCGCTCTCTTTGGCGCGCTGCTTCGCGCGCACCCACTCGCCGCCGCCCAGCTTGCTCAGCGAGGGCGCGGTATCGCCCATGCCGATGTAGCGCGTCACGCGGTCAAGCTGATCCGTGGGGATGTACAGACGATCTTTTCCGGCGTACTGGATCAGCAGATACTCGCGTTCGTTCTCGCCGTTGTTCAGCTTGACCAAGCCCTCGAAGCGCCCGATGCCGTGATCCTGATGAACGACGTAATCGCCTGGGCGAAGCTCGAAGAGGAAGGCTGAGGGCGTGGTGGAGCGATGGCGCTGCTCCCCATGCCGCCGCGACCAGCCGTAAATCTCGCTGTCGGTGAAGACGGAGAGCGCCAGCGAACGGCTATGCCAGCCCTCGGAGAGCCGCCCATGCACGATGGTCAGCGTCCCTGGCTCCGGTGGTTCGGGCAGGTCAACCGTCGGCGAGACGACCACCGTCCCACCCTTACCCAGCAGCGCCTCGTCGCCAAAGAGTTCGGCCAGCCGCCGCGCCTGCATGCTGACGATCACCACGCGCTGCCGTTCGCCCAGCAGCTTGCGGGCGTCCTGCGCGAAGGCGCGAGCCCGTCCGCCGTAGGACTGCGCCGCGACAAGATCGGGCGCGAGCGCGCTTCCCTGCTGGCTGGAATCCGCCTGCTCGTCGCTCAGTATGCCCGCGAAGCGTACCTGACGGCGTGCGCCAAGTTCTGGCCCAATCGCCACCCAGGGGAGAAACGCCGGACGTATCCCCGATGGCAGCTCCCCGTCGCGTTCGAGGCGGTCACGAATGTCTTTGCCTTGCTCGGCCTGCTCCTCGGCCACCGTGCGCGGCGCGGCGTCATCATGCAACACAATCAATCCGCTGGCAGGTAGATACGAGAGCAGCGAGGCTTGTTCATGCAGGTAGGGCAGATAGAACGCGATGTCGGCGAACGATTGGCCTGCGCGCAGGTTATCCAGATCGCTCTGCCAGCGGGCGCGCGCGTCTGGATGCAGGCCGGTGATGTCGAGCGTTGCCAGGTGGGCGGCGGCCTGGGGGCCGCGCGTGGCAAGCGCCTCGCGCGCCGGGCCAATCAGCGCCAGCGGAACATCGTTGAGCGAGCGTTGCGTCTCCGGATCGAACGTGCGAACGGTCTCCACCTCGTCGCCGAAGAAGTCTATGCGCAGCGGGCGATCATGCGCAGGCGTGAAGACATCCACAATGCCGCCGCGATGAGTGATCTGGCCAACCTCTTCCACCTCGGCCTCCGGCTCGTAGCCAAGCGCCAGCAACCGCCCCAGCAGTTCGCGCGGCTCGATGCGCGATCCCGCTTTGAGCGCGACGGTCAGCCGCATATACTCGTCGCGCGGCATCAAGGGCTGGGTGAGCGCACGCGCCGAACACACCACCAGCAACGGATGTGGATTAGCCAAATCGCTGGTGGCAGCGCTCAGCAGCGTGAGCGCGTGCATGCGTGTCTTGACGGCCTCGCGGTCAGGCATCAGCCGCTCATAGGGCAGGGCGTCGCGGTCGAGATAGGGAATAACAGGGAACTCACGCCCGATCAACGCGGTCAGCGTCTCAACTGCTACGCTCACCTGCTCGTTGTCGCGCACGACATAGAGCGTTGGCGTGTTCTGCGTCTGAGCCAGCGCGGCGACCACATACGGGCGGGCCGATTCGGCGACGCCGGTGAGTGTTGGCCAGTTGGCGCTTGCGCCAGACATCGGTGGCGCGGCCAACCACTCGCGCAGACGACGAAACTCCGGGCGCACCGTCAGCAGAGGCGGCAGTCCTCGCAAAGCCACTGTGTCTTCTCCTCACCTAACCCCAGCTCTTCCCATAGATGGGAAGAGCGAACGTATTTTCTCCGTGCCCCTACCCCCCCTGTCCCTTCATTAGCCCTCTTCCCCACACTGGAAGGGGGGCGGAATTAGCCGTTATAGCGGTTCATCGCGGTCTGGGCGCCAAGCGTCGCCCAGCAGAGCGCGGCGTCGGCGGCGCGGGCGATAGCCTCGTCAAGGGCGATGCGCTCATCGCCGCGCGGCGCGCTCAGTAAAAAATCAAGGTTTTCTCCGCGCCCATGCAGCGGACGCCCAATACCGATCTTCAGGCGCGCAAACTCGCTTGTCCCCAGCCACCGGATGATCGATTCCATGCCATGCTGGCCGCCCGCCGCGCCGCGTTCGCGCAGCCGTAGCCTGCCTAGTGGCGAATCGAGGTCGTCGCAGATCACTAACAGGTCGCTCAGGGTCAGCTTATAGAAGCGCACGAGATCGGCGACGGCCTTGCCGCTGTCGTTCATATACGTCTGTGGCTTGACGAGCAGCATCTTCTCAGGCTGCATAATCGGCTCCGGCGGTTCGGGCGCAGGCTCGATGACGGCAGGCGCTTCAACTGCGACGGCAGCGCCATCCTCGACAGGAGGAGATATTTTCGGTGGGCGCTGCGGCTTGGGCGGCTGGATCACTCGCATCACCGTCCCGCTGGCGATCACGCTCTGGCTGCGGCGCGTATCCCATGCCCAGCCAAGCTGCGCCGCCAGCGTCTCCACAGTATCGAAGCCGACGTTGTGGCGGGTGCGGGCATAGCGCGCGCCAGGGTTACCCAGGCCAACAATCATTTTCACGAGTGGGTTTCCTCTATAGTGTTGCAGCCCTTGCGGCGGGCGGTTGAAACCGCGCCTAAGGGTTCCGCTCTGCTCCACCACGAAGTCCGCCTGCGCGGACTCTACTGTGGCAACGTGATGGCTTCTGACAAAAGCAGCAACCTGGCTAGATGATCTATCCTCTGATTGCTCAACATCGCTGGCATATGGCGATCCGCTTGCCCGAGAGAGTCCGCGCAGGCGGACTTCGTGGCGCTAGCCCTTCGGGGCGGTTTTAACCGCCCGCCTCCTCGCTCACAGCAGTATTTCGCCATCTCGTACGATGTTTTCCCTCCTGCGAGGATGAAGCGCATCAGGCGCAGTGATGAGATCAACCGGTCTGCCGCGCGCATCTTCCAGCGCCAGGCCAAGCGCTGACAGGTCAAGGAGCGACTTGCCCTTTGGCAGGTCAACCACCAGATCAATATCGCTCTGTGTATGCTGTTCCCCACGCGCATAGGAGCCAAACAGACTGGCATGGAGGACACCATGCGCCTGTAGGATCGCGAGTATCTGTGCGCGTTCGTCAGCATCAATGGAGGCGCCGCAGCAGATGCTTGGCTTGCCATAGTGGCTTTTCCTGTGACTTGGGCACGACAACACGCAGGGGGCGGCCACTGATGTGACCCCCCTGTTGTCCCTTTGATTATATCACAGATTTGGTGTAGACCGATTGCCGTTGGGGGTATAATTGGGATGAGCTTGGCATAGCTCCCCCACACAAACAGGCAGAGCGAAGGAGCAACCACATGGCGCGACGCATTGGGCTAGTGGCGGCGCCGGGACGCCAGCGCGGCGGCGTGCGTCAGGCGCACGAGCAGTTCGACGTCTCGCCGCTCTTTCGCCGGGCGCGCGACTACTGCGAACGCGCATTTGATGAGTGGTATATCCTCAGCGCCAGCAGCTATCTCCTTGCCCCACGCCAGGTGATCGGCGCCGACGAACGCCCGCTGCATAAGCTCTCCACTGAGGAACGGCTGGAATGGGCGCGCGAAGTGGCGGCGCGGCTGCATACGCTGGCCCAGCAGCGCGCAGAGTCGCTCACACTCGTCCTCTTCGCAAGCCAACGCTACGCCGACCTGCTGGCGCGTGTGGCGCCCACCCTCACCATTGAGCAACCACTTGGCGGCCTCACCCTGCGCGAACGGCTGCGTTGGTTCGATGAGCGCCTGACCGTACGCTCACGGTTGCTAGGGGCGCAGTAGGCTGGCAATTGAAAAGTACCGCCGCGCTCCTGGGCGGCGTCTCCGGCTAGCGGAGACGCCGTGCGACAGGTAAGGACGCTTGACCAGTTTGCTTGATGATAGCCCGAAACGGCCCCTTGCCTATCGCTACGCCGCTCAGTATGATACGCTACCCAACGCATTCCCCAACCCATATCGTTCACAAGAGGCAGGATACACACCCATGCCCGTCATTACCAGTCTGATCAATCTGAAGGGCGGCGTCGGCAAGACGACCATCACCCTGGCGCTGGCGCATTTTCTGGCTATCGAGCATCAACGCCGCGTGCTGGTGATCGACCTCGACCCGCAGACAAACGCCACCGTCTGCCTGATCCCCGAAACAGAATGGAAGCAGCGCGACGAGACCGGGCGCACGCTCTATCAACTGTTCGCCGATCAGGTGAAAGGAACGCAGCGATTCGACACCGACCAGGCGATTGTGCGCAACGTCTCAAACGTGGGCGGCGGCGTGCAGGGGCTTGATCTGCTGCCGTCCAGCCTGCAACTCATCAAGATTCAAGACCGCATCACCCAGTTGACCGACTTCGATAACTACCAGCGCGGGCCGATCTTCGCGCTACGCAAGGCGCTTGAAGGCTTCCTGCCATACTATGACCATGTGCTGATTGATTGTCCGCCGTCGCTGGGTATTGTCACCCTCAATGGGCTGGCGATCTCTGACTCGTATCTGATTCCCGTCGTGCCCGATATTCTCTCCGTGCTGGGCATTCCGCCGATTCTGGATCGTGTCGAACACTTTGCCCGCGCCACACGCCACAACATTCGCGCGCTGGGCATCGTCATCTCGAAGATGCGCGCCCAGACGATCCTGCACAACGAGATGGTCAACCGTCTGCGCGACGATTTCCAGGCGCGGCGCTTCCCCATGGTCTTCGAGACTATCGTGCCAGAGTCCGCGCGCATCGCTGAAGCGGCTGATGTGATGTCGCCGGTCAACACGCTTCAACAGAAATACGGCAATGGTGGCCCCTACGAGGCGCTGAGCGCCCTCTCGCAGGAGTTCCTCGCGCATGTCACACGATAATTCAACCAATCATCCAGGCGACGAAACCGAGGCTAGCGCAGAGGTGATGGCGCTGGCGGCGTTCCTGCGCGAGCTTGCCACCCGCGCCGAGCGTGACCCCGCGTTCGCGGCGGGCGTGCTGGCGATTGCCCGCGCCAGCGGCCTCATACCACAACTTAGCGATCAACCTATGTCACAAGCGGCGCAACAAACGCCTGCACAGCCCACGCGCAAGGCAAAGACCTCAGCCAGCGCCAATGCGGGCAAAGCAGGCAAAGCGGCTGATACACAGCCAACCATGCCGCCCGATCCCTTCAAGGTGAT
>JAJPIU010000216.1 GCA_021324535.1 Pseudomonadota bacterium | reverse complement strand
GTCGCCGTGCAGGGGTCAAGCTGACGGTTGAGGGAATAGGCGAAGGTATTCGCATCAATTGGCGTCCCATCGCTCCACTTCATCCCCGTGCGAATGGGAATGGTGTAGGTCAGTCCATCCGAGGAGACGGTCGGCAGCGCCGAGGCGGCCCAGGGGATAACGTTGAGGTGGGCGTCCCAGGTATAGAGCTGCGGGAAGAGTTGCTGCTCAATCTGGTAGGAATAGACATCCTGAGTGACCGCCGGGTCAAGGGTAGAGATGTCTTGCCCACCCGCGTTCAGCGCGATCTTCAAGATCTGCTGATTGGTCGGCAAGATACTCCCCGTCCCGCTCGTCCCACAGGCGGAAGCCAGTAGGGCGAGTGACCCCAGCAGGACAGCCAAGGTGGCCCAGGAAAACGATAAACGTCGTCGCATGCAGGGTTCTCCTTGTTACAAGGAAGTTCAAACGCTTGCCGCTCACTCCACCTTATCAATCACCGATGATTGGCAAGGGGGCGCGTTGCGAGCGGCAAGAACTGTCCGAATGTGGAGGCGCAGGATCTGCGAGAGAAGTAAACATTGGATACCCAGCCTCACTTCCCGCTCTCCACCTGTCGCACGTTTGGGCGCCAGGCAAAACGCCTGACCCCATACGCTCGCTGCCTCCCGACGCCGTGCCTGGAGATGGGTCGCCCTCATCTCCCGCCAGCGCCGGGTCTTTCACAAAAAGTTCGCCTGTACGAGATGCGCTCGTTTCAGGCCAGCCACAGAAGATGCGCCTCTCTGACCTCTAGAATCTCCTCCTTCAACGGAAGAAAACCGTCGAGATGGGCGCTATCTCGCCGCAGACACGCTAGCCTGATGACGACCGGAGCGCTGATGTGTAGATGTGCAGGGATAACCTGTTGAAGCTGTACATCCACACATCACCGCTTCGCTCACGCTGCCTGGCCTGGCACAGCATAGCGCCGTTGGTTGCGTTTGTCAGTCTATCCTGACAAACGCGCCGACACCACTGTTTGCCGAAGCCCCTGCGGGGACAAGGTAATATGCCTCCTGTTCGTTAGGATATGGCCTCACTTGTGTTTCAATGGAAAGACCAATCATATTGAGCCACCGGCGTTGCGTTTGCAGGGTCTGCGCGCTGAGCGGCGTCAGCGCCTGCGCAAGCTGCGTGAGGAACTGCATGCTGTTGGCCGGTTCGTCGTTCAACGTCATCCAGAACACCACGCCATTTTGCTCAAACATCAACTCGCTGCGTATTCCAGTCTGCCAGACATATCCGACCTGATCGCTGGCCTTGCCCTGCATCGCCTCAGGTGTGGCGCTCTGGAAGTGGCGAAGTGTCCATCCGCCATCCACAAAGACGGCGGGCGTAGCGCCTACCTGCGTCAGGGTCGCTGAACCATCGTGTACCGCCTGCAAGACCGCTGAATATTTGCTGGAGATCTGAAATTCGCGAATATCGAGCATCTCCATGTCCCCAAGCGAATTGACATTGCTATACTGCACATCAACGATTGGGCCATTCGACCAGAGAACCGGCTTATAGAGCTGGATATTCTCAAAGGTGAACCCTTGCGTCTCCGAACCCAGCCACGAGATGGGCGTCTGAAGATTCAGCAGAGACATCTGCTGAACCGACATGTTGGAGCTAATGATACGCGCATTCGTGGGGAAGTTCTGTGTCTGTTGCACGCCGGTATGCCCGGCCAACAGTTGCACGCCCGCAGCGAAGGCTGGCGCAGACAACACCATCACACCAATCATCAGCATCGCCACAAACGCGAAGACGCCCGCCAGTGGCCGCCGAGACACACGAGCGACCGCAGCAAGGCGAGATGATGGTGTGTGGGTATCCTCGAACAGCGGACGGCGTGGCAGGTTGAGTCGCCGCATCACCTGGTAGGTAATCTTTTGCTCGTAGCCTGGCAGAGTTGGCGCGCTTCGCTCGTCGCCGAGCAGCGTTTGCGCCAGGTCGGGCGGCGTATCGTCGTGCTCAGGCGCGAAAAGGTTACGGAAAGTCTCGGCAAAGGCGGTCTCATCGCACGAAAAGTCAGATGGGTACGTAGAAGGGGTGGGAGATGAGGAGCGCGACGACTCACCATCGCTCCGATGATCGTGCTGCTGATCGTGCTGCGCGTCATCATCGAGAGAGGGAAGCGCAAGCGCATTGAGCCACTCATCAGAGTGTTCACACCCACTCATAAGCATGTACCTTCCAAGGATTGAGAGTGCGCCACCGTGGGTTTTATGCCAACACGACGTGTGCTTTGCCGTTAGACCTGTTTTCTGCTTCCGCTCGACGCGCCTGAGCGCGCCTTTGCATATCTCTTAATACGCCATAAAGGTAACTGTATCTCACACCAAATCTTACACGAATTTTTAGACAGACGTTCGTCTGGCTTGTTGGTGATGTATTGGTGGTTTGTCGGTGGTTTGTCGGCCCTGCTCACTGCCCCTCAATGGCTCGTCGCGATGAAGATGTTGGGAACCACATCATAGATAGGAGGGAGTCCCATGCCATCGAGCGCGAACCCTTGTGTCTGGGCGCGCGCCTGCCAGAAAAACTTCCCCTGCGCCAGTGGAATCCAGGCGACCTGCGTCACCAAGAGTTGCTCCGCCGCCTGGTAGTCTATCGCTCGCTGCGCAGGGTCGGCCTCGGCGTCGGCCTTGCTCATCAGGGCATTCGCGTTGGGAATCGTTACGTTGTCGGCGTTATAGAGCGACGGCTCGTTTGCGCCAAAGTGAAGCGAGAGCCAGTCCTGCGCATCAGGATACTCCGCCGACCAATAGCCCACGAAGCATTGCGCTTTCTGTCTACCCTCTTGATCGAGCAGGGCGCTGTCATCAACAGTTTGCACACTGATAGGATAGCCCGGCGCGACCTTTTGCCACATCTGCGCCACAGCGTTGGCGATGGCCTGGCTGCTGGCGCTGCTCGCTGGCGCACTGATCACAATGGCAGGGCAACCAGTGAAGGAGCCGCCACACGACGAATCGGCGTAGGCTTTCGCCAGGGTGGCGGCCTGCCCAGGATTGCCGGTGAGTGTCTGGGAACCATCCGGACCTTTGAGGGCCGTATTATAGGCAGGCTCCCCCTGCACGACAATATGGTTGGTGGCAAGCGCGGCGCCTTGCAACGTCTGCTGGGCGATGCTCTGCTTATTGATCGCCAGTGCAAACGCCTGACGCATGCCGAGATTGGTGAACGGCGCAATGCTCCAGTTGACGCCAATATAGGTCAACTGCTGCGCGGGAGTCTCCTGGAAGCCCGGCGCAGACTTCACGGAGGAATATTGACTAACTGGCGGGTAGCCGATATTTGTCTTTCCTGCAAGAAACGCCTGATATTCCGCGCTGGCGCTGGGGTAGATCGTGAAGTCAATCTCGCGCAAGCGTGGCCGCGCCCCCCAGAACGCAGTGTTGCGTGTCAGGGTAATATGCCCGGCGTGGTCTATCTTCGAGAAGAGAAAGAGACTGCCACCCAGCCCGCCTTTATCCGTCAGGTGAGTCGTCCACGCGGAACCATACGTCCTGACCAGCGAGACCGGCTCAGCCGCCAATGCGGGATAGGTGAGCGCCGTCAGGAAATACGCGGCGGGCTGCGCAAGCGTGATCTTCAGTGTTTGCGCGTCCACCGGATCGAGCGGCTGCCCTGAGCCGATCAGCGTGGAGATCGTTCCTACAACCAACCCCTGAGCAGGATCGGCGCACGATTCGCTGTTAAAGGCAGCGGCGTTCTTGATGGGAAAGAGATAGTATGCTACCGGTGAATTGACACACGGGCTGAGGATTCGGTTGAACGTGAAGGCAAAGGCGTTGGCGTCAATTGGGTCGCCATTGGTGAAGCGTAGGCCCGTGTGCAGGTGAAAGGTATAGGTCAGTCCGTCGGCGCTCACATCCACGCTTTCCACCACCCAGCCCTGCGGCGCGAGATGGGAATCGAGCGTAAAGAGGCCAGGGAAGACCAGCGACGCCACTTCGAGCGAGGCGTTATCCTGGGCAAACGCCGGATCATACGTCGTCAGATCATTCTTGCCGTTGGACATGGTCACGTTTGAGATGAGCGCATCATGCAGCACTTGTTGCATGTCATTGGCCTGTGTAGGTGGCGGAGAGCCACTTGTCGTGCTGCATCCCGCAAGCAGCGACAGCGCAACCCCCAGCGCAATGGTCAGGGCAATCGCTGATCGGAGTAATGGGATGGAGTGTTTGGAGTGTATAGAGCATGTAGATGGTGGACGGTGATAGGCGGCGCCAGATCGTCTGCGCCAGCAGAAGGTTTCTGAAAATGCCTGGCCGCGCAGCCCACGCCACATACATGCTACTCCTTCGCTTGTGTGCTCTTGCCTGTTTCCATCAGCAGGTGGTTCTCTGGTATCCCCGTCTTCAGGGATCAGCGTCTCTTGGCCTCATCGGCTTCATTGGCTACACACAATTAAACGCCTAATAGCCTGAGTTGTCAAGCGTTGTCCGTTTCGATCTGTCGCAATCTTGTCGCAGATCGTCCTGGCGTTTTCCACACGTTCCGCGCGTTCTGCGCGTCAGCGGGGGCGCATACTTTCTTGCTCACCCGTGGTTTCCATCTCATTGACCGACCATGCAGGTGTGGAAGACCTCGGCGCCTTTGAGGATTTTTTGGAGTTGGCGCGTGTAGTAGGTTCAGCAGCCTGCTCAGGTTGTTCACGCTCTTCGAGCGCCTCGCGTAGCACTTTTCGTGCGCGCCAGAGGCGAGTGTCAATTGCGTGACGTGTCAGGCCCGTTCTGGTGGCGATCTCCTCGGTATTGGCCAGTTTGAGGTAGCGCATATAGACGAGATAGCGGTCAAGGGTGGGCAGCGCATCAATTGCGCGGATCAGTTCTTCGCGGAGTTCTTGCTGTTCGAGCAGCCGTTCCATTGTCTGGTCGGTGAGATGCGTGGAGTTCAGGGGACGGAGACTGCGGCGCTCGTAGCCGTGGGAATCGCCTGAGCGTTGGGCGGGGTGTTCGCCGCTGTCGAGCGAAGTGACCTGGGCCTGGCGGCGCTGGATGAGACGCTTGCGATCCAGCGCGATATATTTGGCGCGCATGGTCAACCAGGTGCGAAGCGAACCACGCTCGGCGTCGAAGGAATCAATCTCTTGCCAGGCGACGACAAACAGGTCGTTTGAGCATTCTTCGGCGTCCTGCGGGGTTCCTACACCATCCAACACATTGCGGATGTAGTAGGTAATCTCACGCACATAGCGCGAGATCAATGCTTCAAGCGCATGTGTGTTTCGTTTGCGCAGCCCCTGATAGATTGCCTCGTCGGACCAGTCGTCTTGCACCATGTCGCTCCTACATGAATAGTCACATTCCTCTCCGACATCGTTGTCGGATAGATCACATCGGTGCGCCTGGGAAACACGTTTGAGATGCGCTCCCGGCAATGGAGCCTGTAAGCGCCCCACTCGTGCGCTGCGCCTGATGTAAAACGGCGAATGACTTCAGCGTCAATTATCGTGGGCGAGACTATGCCTCATCAGCGGCCAAAGCCAACTGAACGAGACAGAGAGAGACGGCATATTATCTTGTATACGTCGTCTCGGGACAATTTCTCACGCGCCCTCTCATCACTGTTTCAGCAATGATTCAGGCGGTTCTCAGAATAAAACTACCACAAAACGGCCTTCTGCGCATTTTTATTGCCGTTGGCGACCAACCACAGAAGGATACCGCCCATTGTGAGCGATCATGTGACATATGTCAAGAAGCACACGGCGTTTATCCAAGAATTGATCCACACTGGCAAACGTGCGGTGATAGCATGGCGCCACAACATCCTCGTTCCCCCAGATGTCCCCCGGTTGTCCACGGGTTATCCACAAGCGCACAAGAATCTCGTGGATAAAGGGCTTCCCTTGGGCCAGTGAGACGGCTATACTGAAGGTGTGGGGCAAAGTGGGGCAAAGTGGGGCATTCTGGATCGTGGTGGATGACCGCCTGGATCCCGCGCCCACTACCCCTACCTGCCGGAGGTGAGCCGCGTGGCAATGTTCCTGGGTGAGTATCAGCATAACATAGATGGCAAGGGCCGAATCGCCATCCCTGCGCGCTTCCGCACGAAGATCGCGCAGGGGGCGGCGCTGACGCGCGGCGTGGACGCCTGCCTCTATCTCTATCCGCTGGAGACCTGGGAGCAAAAAGCCGCCGAGATTGACGCCATTGCAGATCCACGTCAGCGCCGTCTGGTGGAGCGCCGGTTCTTCGGGATGGCCAACGAGTGCGAGCTTGACGGCCAGGGACGCATCATCATTCCCGCCAAGTTCCGGCAATACGCAGGGCTGAACGGAGAGGCGATGGTGATTGGCGCGCGCGACCGCATCGAGATCTGGAGCCTGCAACGCTGGGAGGCGTATGTCGAGCAGATGCAGGCTGAAGACCTGAGCGCGCTGCCCTTGCCGTTCTAGTCGCCCTATCAGCCATAAACACTGGGGTCTATCGCTCTATGTCCAACGCGCCAGCCATCCCTGAAACGCCAACGCCAGCCGACGCGCAGCCGGAGACCGTTCACGTCTCTGTGTTGGCGGCGGAGACGTTGGATGGGCTGGCGCCACAGCCGGGCGGCGTCTTCATAGATGGCACGCTTGGCGGCGCAGGGCACACCTCGTTGTTGCTGGAGCGCACAGCGCCGGATGGGCGTGTGTTGGGGATAGACGCGGATCAGGCGGCCATTGCGCGTGCGCAAAAGCGGCTGACCAGTGAGATCGCGTCGGGGCGGCTGATCCTGCGGCAGGGCAACTTCGCACAGATGGCGGAGTTCGCGCGTGAAGCGGGGCTTCCGTCAGTGGATGGCATCCTGCTCGATCTGGGCCTCTCATCCGACCAGCTTGCGGATCGCGCGCGTGGCTTTAGCTTCTCTGCTGGCGGCGAGGAGAACACGCTCGATATGCGCTTCGACGCCAGTCCGACAAGCACGCGCCCAACGTCCGCCGATCTGCTGAATACGCTGGACGAGGCGGCATTGGCCGACATCTTCTGGCGCTACGGCGAGGAGCGGCGCTCACGGGCGCTGGCCCGACGCATCGTCGAGGCGCGTAAGCGGGCGCCGATCACCCGCGCTGACGAGTTCGCACGGCTGGTGGCTTCGGTAATTCACGGGCGACCGGGCGGCGTGCATCCGGCGACGCGCGCATTCCAGGCGTTGCGCATCGCCGTCAACGACGAACTGGCCAGCCTTGAGGCGGCATTGCCAGCCGCGCTCGATGTGTTGCGCGTGGGTGGGCGGCTGGCGGTGATCAGCTTCCACTCGCTGGAAGATCGTATCGTCAAGCGGTTCTTTCAGGCCGAAGAGCGCGGCTGCGTCTGCCCACCTGAGGCGCCTGTCTGCGTGTGTGGGCGCGCGGCGCGTCTGCGCATCCTGACACGACATCCCATTCTGGCGGGCGAGGCGGAACTGGCGGCGAACCCACGCGCACGCAGCGCCAAGCTGCGAGTGGCCGAGCGCATCGAAGCAGGTTCCAACGGGGCACCAAAGGAGGCAAGCTATGCAGAAGAATGAGCATAAGGCAAACAAAGCAACACGCCCTGCGCCTGCCCGGCCGGACACACAACAGCATCTTTTGCTGGCGGCGCCCGCCCCTGCGCGTCCTTTGCGCCAGCCATCCGCTCCCATAACTTCCAAAGCGCCACTGGCTCCCACACACCTCGAAGCCTCCATCGCGACGAGCGGCGCCCACTCCCGGCGCATACCCAGCGTCCCGCCCTACACTCCTGTGACGTTGCCCGCTGTAGAGACCAAGACTGCACGCGCCAAAGCAAACAAAGCGGCCAAACCGGGCGTACGCCAGCGGCTAGGCGAGTTGCGCGGCCTGCTCGCCGAAGGGTGGGAGATCGTGCAGCCGATCTTCGCGCGCCCGCTGTGGACATCGCCCGACGAGACGGCGACCGCTTTCAACTTCGTGCTGAGCCGCGCCCAGGCCACGCGCCTTCTCACTGTGCCCGACGCCGCCTCCGTCGAACGCTTCATCCGTGCGCGCCAGCT
>JAJPIU010000214.1 GCA_021324535.1 Pseudomonadota bacterium | reverse complement strand
GCTCCCGTCTTGCGGCGTGGCTCGATCTTGCCGCGCTCCGAAATATACCGCTTGAGGCGGCCAACATCCTTATAGTCAATCTCGCGAATTTGATCAACACAAAACGCGCAGACCTTTCGCCGGGAACGGAAGTCGCGTCCCCTGCCGCTGAGGCGACCGCCTCCCATTGGGCGGTCGCCACGCTCGCCTCGTTCTCCGCGTTCCCCGCCGCTACGCTCGCCATGTTCACCGGTCGGCGCTGCCGTAGCGTTCGCTGCGCCGCCAACTGTCGTGTCACGCCTCTGCATGAATGATTGTTCTCCTTGTACGTATGGGATTGCCGGGCGCGCTCAGGCCCAGAGAGAACCGACACGCCCGGTACGTCACTGCGTATTGATACCATACCAATACGCAGCATGCGCTTCTCGGTTTAGAATGGTACCTCGTCAACCGACATCTCGTCGCCATAGCTGCCTGACTCGCCGCCCTGGCTGGCCGCGCGCGGCTCAAGCATCTCCATGTCCGTCGCGGTGACATCCCAGACAGTGCGTTCGATGCCGTCCTTGTCGGTATACTTACGCGAACCTATGCGGCCCTCGATATAGACCTTTGACCCTTTGTGCAGATACTTCTGGCAGGTCTCGGCGAGGCTTTCCCAGGCGACGATGCTAAACCACTGCGTCTCGGAGTCCATCTCGCCAGTGTCGCGGTTGCGCCGCCTCCGGCTGACCGCCATTCTGAACTTGGTGACCGCCTTGCCGCTTGGTGTGTAATCCATTTGCGGATCAGCGCCGAGGTTGCCAATGAGCATAATCTTGTTCAGCATAGTGAGCGATTGCCCTCCTGTGTGCTACGCATCGCCTGCGGGGTCTCTGCCCACCTGCCCGATGCGCCGCCCAGGCAGCTTGATTGCCTGGGTATCTCCGGTATCTCTGGCCTCCGAAATGTCACGACAACAATGGGTAAGGTGTATTCTTCACCGCAATTCGCCTGGCTCCGCTTTGGTTGGCCCGGTTGGTTTGGCGCTGTTATGCTTCCACCGGCTCCTCAGCGTCGGCCTCGTCGGGTTCCTCGGCCTCATCGCTCGCCTCGTCGGCTTCCCCAGCTTCCTCAGCTTCTTCGGTGTCCGCAGGAGCTTCCTCCGCCACAACTTCTGGTGTTTCAGCCGTTTCAGCCATCTCGACGTTCGTCTCATTGGCCACGTTTGCCGCGTTGGCTGCCCGTTCAGCCTCCTCAGCTTCGCGTTGGGCGTCTTGGGTGCGCTGCTGGGCGACTACACGGGAGTCGCGCAACTTCATCAAATGGCGAATGATCTGCTCGTTGACGCGCAACGTCTGCTCGATCTCAACCACCGACTGAGGATCGAGGATCAGATCGAAGAAGAAATACAGACCGTCACGATGATGTTCAATGGGATAGGCAAGCCGCCGACGCCCCCAGGCGTTGACGCGCACCACCTCGCCACCGTTGTTGGCGATTGTTTGGGTGATACGCTCGACAATTGCGCGCGCCTGGTCGTCGCCCACTTCGGGATTGATCACAATCCCTAGCTCATAGTCCCGCGCCATGCGGAAGTTCCTCCTGAATATCCTCTGGGATGGCTCCTGCCAGCATGCGCCGAAACGCTCCGGAATCGCTGGAGCACATCGGGCAAGGCAGGAGTAGGATGGTAGATGCGCCTGCTTACCTCTGCGCGCATTGTGACAATGCGCTGTTGGCGCAGGCCTGGCGGGTCAGGGCGCATCCGGTGAAGTAAGTTTCTGTGAGAGGTGAAACGCCGGAGGCCCTAAAAACGCCACCAACACAGTATACCATTGCTTCACAGTGCACGCAACTTTCCCCCCATTTGCCAGCGGTTGCCATTGTTTGCTAGCAAGCCAGTAAGTAAGCAAAGTGTAAAACGCTCAGGAAGAGCGCCTGTCCAACATGTATTTCCTACAACTCTCCTCAAAAGCGGAAATGCGCCTGCATAGGTAGCCTATTTGTGTCGTCTCTATGGCCCAATCATCCTAATTATTGCGCTCAACACCCTTAAAAAAGAGCCTGGTGAGAATCCGGTTATACTTAGGCGCTCAGAAGGCGTTGGGTACCTGGTGAAAGATGTTGTTGAGCGCAGGGGCAATCAGCGCAAGCGCCACCACCACAGCCAGCGCGACAAACAGGATGATCAACGCATACTCAAAGAGGCTCTGGCCACGCTGCCCGGAGAAGTATCCGGCTGGCGTGTCAGGCTGTTCGCCGGGCATACTTTGATCAGTACGTACAGGCGTATTGTCAGGAGCGCAGTCTTCTGGTAGTTCTGATGGAGAGCGCATTGTGGTCATATGATAATTTCTCCCTTGGCGCTGATAGAGCGGCTCTTCACGCCCGCATACCGCCTGGCAATTTCAGGGAACCGACGGCTTGTCTGCCTGGGCGCTTCCAGTATACAGCATACGCAAAGAAAGCGAAACAGATAGTTCGCACATGGAAACAAACGCAGAGCCAGACGCCAGATAATGGTTCAAGCCTACTCGTTTTTTGTGTTTTCCACAAGGCTCTGGTACCATGTGGGGATATGTCGCGCTGCGAGCAAACACCTGGCTCCTAGAGGTTCGGTGATGGGTTGGTTCCTGGCGTGGGGTGCGGCGCAGTTGGATAGCCGAACTGCGTATAGCCCCAATCGAGCAGCGCCCGCATATCTACGATGCGCACCTGCCATGAGGGATCGTTCAGCACCGCGCCAACGATCAGATGGCCCCGGCGCACGGCGGCGAACGCCATGCAAAAGCCCGCGTTGCCTGTGAACCCCGGCTTGACGCCAATCGCGCCGGGATAGGGCGCGCGCGCGAAGGGCAGGAGGTCATTCCCCGTCACCAGATGATAGGCTTTGTGGCTGGCCGTCTTGGGAATGTCGTAGCTATAGGTCGAGGTGATCTGCCGGATGATAGGATTGCGCATGGCGTAGGCCGCCAGCAGCGCCAGGTCGCGCGCTGAGGTGTAGTGTCCGGGCGCATCGAGGCCATGCGGATTGACGAAGTGGGTATGCGTCAGGCCCAGGAGTTGAGCTTCCTGATTCATCATGGCGACGAAGTGGGGCACGTTGCCGCCCACGCCGTCGGCAATCGCCACAGCGGCGTCGTTGCCGGAGGGCAACAGCAGCCCATAGAGCAGATCGCGCAACGTCAGCTTCTCGCCAACATCCAGCCCCATAAAGCTGCTCTGCGGCTCAACCAGCGCATGCGCGTCTGCGCCAACGGTGATGATCTGATTCAGATTGCCATGCTCCACGGCGACCAGCGCCGTCATCACCTTTGTACAGCTTGCCTGCGGAAGCTCCTGGTTGGCGTCTTTAGAGTAATAGACGGTGCCGGTTTCGGGATTGAACAGAAAGGCTGCCTGCGCGGTCACAGTGGGTGGCACACCAACCGTCTGGCTGAGCGAAGCGTCAATTGGGATGGCAGAGAAGGCGTTTGCGCTTGCAACCTTCTGAGCGCGCGCATGTGGATGGGCAAGCGCAGCCTGGGCGATCAGCCCGGTCATCACGGCCAGCACAAGCACGAAGAAAATGCCCCAGGTAACTGTCGTCTGGTAGGATTGCAGGTTGGAGCCAGCTTCAGGAGTGGACGGCTTCTTTGGGGAGTTTAGACGAAACGTCCGCCATGCGGATCGCTTCGGCGCGGCTGCCTTGCGGCGGACAGGCTGTTGCGGCTGTTG
>JAJPIU010000219.1 GCA_021324535.1 Pseudomonadota bacterium | reverse complement strand
CGCGTCGCAGGAACCAGCGGCTGCGCCTCCGCCGGGCCGATCACCACCACTTCACCAAGCGCCTGACCCAGCCGCGTGACGATGCGCCGCAGCAGCGGTTCGCCCGCAATCACCAGCGCGGCCTTGTCGCTGCCCATGCGGCGGCTCTTTCCGCCCGCCAGCACAACGCCCGTCACCTCTTTGATGATGTTCACAAGCGTACTCATGGCGCTCGCCTCAGATTGCACCAGCCTTCAGACGGTAATCAGATCCTTAATACGATCATACGTCGTGCGGCTGATGGGCACCAGCAACAACTGGCTGATGGCAGTGAAGGGGCCATGCGCCGCACGATAGGCGACGATGCGCTCGGCAATGGCGGTTGACAGGCCAAGCTCATTTTCGAGGTCATCGGCGCTGGCGAGGTTGATGTTGATCTTGCCGCCAAGCGAGATGGGAACCTGTTCGCCGACGCGCGGGAAGTAGACCATCTGCCCATCCACCAGCTTCCCCGCCAGATCGATGCGCGTCATATCGGCATCGGGCAGCAGTCCTCCGGCCGCCTTCACCAGATCATGAATACGCGACCCCTCAGGCAACGTATAATCCCCTGGCGCCGCGATTGCCCCCAGCGCACTCACCTGAATCGTCGCGTTCGAGCTAACTCCTGGCCCGGAGATGATCAACTGCGACTGCGGACGCCCAAAGGTCGGTGTCCATCCGCCAAAGATGATCAGCGCGTTCAGGGTCAGCCCTACCAGCAGAACGACTGCCAACGCCAGCGCCCCTAGCACAAAGAAGCGCGACCGCATGACGCGCGCCAGCCAGGCCTGCATCGCTCTCACCTCCTGCTTTGTGTTGTGTTGTAGTGGCTAGTGCTTCAGTGCTTCTACTTTGCCAAGTACAACGCAGCGGCGACGCAAACGCAACATCAGGCCGGACTTGCGGCGGGTTGAGCATACCTTGCCTTGATAGTTGTCACCAGTGGTTGGCTGTAACATGGTTCAGGCTCTTCTCCTGGTAGGAGGGGCCAGTGGCGATGTCAGGCCATCATAGGAGTATCCTACAACATGAGTGAGGGTAAGTTTTGGAGAACGGAAGTGTTCTCCCATTCGCATATGTGAAGAGGGAAACAAACCTATGCTGACATCCAGCCACCCCAGCATCGGCGCGATCATCCTTGCGGCGGGGCGCTCCACACGTATGCAGGCGCTTGGGACGCCCAAGCTGCTGCTGCCGCTGGGTGGGCGCCCGTTGATTACCTACGCTGTCGCCGCAGTCAGCGCCAGCCGCGCAGACCCGCTGATCGTCGTGCTTGGCAACGCCGCCGACCGCGCCCAAGCCGCATTGGATGAATGGGCAGCCGCATCGGGCGCGACAGCCCCACGCTGGCAAACTGTCGTCAATCCCCACTTCGCCCAGGGGATGGCCAATTCGCTGTGTGTTGGAATAACTGCCCTCAGAAGCGTTGCGCCTGATGCTATAGGTACGCTTATCCTGCTGGCCGATCAACCGCTGGTCACGACGGCGTTGATTGACACTCTGTTGGATGAAGCCAGCGCCACGCCCGAAGCCATCACCGCCGCCAGCTACGGCGGTCAGCGCGGTCACCCTATCTACTTCCCCGCTGCGCTCTTTGGCGAGCTACAGGCCGTCACTGGCGACACAGGCGGACGCTCCATCATTGCGCGCCATCCCAATCTGCTGCGGCTCATCGCCATCGCCGACGCAGAGGCCGCGCTCGATGTTGACCACCCCGAAGACTATGACCGCATCACCGCGCTCTTTGCCAACCGCGAACAGGCGTGAGCGCACATACCACAGAAGCCCGCAACCTCTCAGGGGCATACGCAGGCGCAACTTATGCGAATCTGTCCTTTGCGTCGGCGCGGCCCGATAAACGACAGACGCCGCCGACGCAGCGTATGCCGTTTGCACGCAAGCGCCCTGTAGCGCCACATCAGCCGTTCTAAACAATTGAGAGTGGGCAAAACTGGGAGCGGACGCCTGAGCAATCTGGCATTCAACATGCTTGTTATAAATACATACAATAGTATATTACTACATCCTTTGATATGGATGTGTGGGGGGTAGGGGCATGTTTACACGCGACGAACTGCTGGCGATTGCCAGGGTCAGACCGACGGGCGGCGTACTACCGATGCGGTTCGCGGGTGGCGAGGTGGATAGCCGCCGTCTGCAACGGGGCGAAGTCTTTTTCGCGGTGCGGGGCGATTACGGCGACGGGCACAAATATATTGGCGCGGCGGTGAAGGCCGGGGCTGCGGCGATTGTCTGCTCCACGCCAAACGAAGAGGCAAGTGCGCGTGGCGTTCCGCAGATTCTCGTGGCCGATCCGCTCGACGCGCTGCAACGGCTGGCGCACCAACACCTCATGCGGCAACCGGCCACCCGCGTCATCGCTGTGGCTGGCAGCAACGGCAAGACTAGCGTCAAGGAGGCCATTGGCGCGCTGTTGGCGCATCTGGGGCCGACGCTCAAAACCGAGGGCAACTTCAACACCGAGACCGGCCTACCGATGACCCTGCTTAGACTGAACCCCGAGCATCAATACGCCGTGCTTGAGATGGGCGCGCAACGTGTGGGCGAGGTAGCGATGCTCTGCCGCATCGCGCCGCCACATATCGGCGTCGTCACCACCGTTGGGCCTGAGCATCTTGAGTTTTTCGGCAGTATGGAGAACGTGGAGCGCGCCGAGGGCGAGGTGGTGGCCGCACTGCCCCCCAACGGCCTTGCCGTCCTCAACGACGATGATCGCGCCGTCAGACGGATGGCGAAGCGCACCCGCGCACGGGTGATCACCTATGGGCGACGCCCTGAGGCCGATGTGCGCGCGAAGCGCCCCAAAGGCGAGCCACTGCTTGGCCTGCGCTTCACCCTGGCCTACCAGGGACGCTCTGCCCGTGCGCACCTGAACATCCCCGGCGAACACGCCGTGACAACGGCGCTGGCGGCGGCGGCGGTGGCGCTGGCCTGCGGGATGACCGTCGAGACGGTGGCGGCGGCGCTCAGCGAGCTGCGCCCGGCGAAACGGCGCGGCGAGATCAAGCCAGGGCTAAACAAAGCGACCATCGTGGACGATACCTACAACGCCAACCGCCAGTCGGCCATCGCTGCGATAGAACTGCTGCGCGGCGCGGCGTTGCCCAGGGGCGGGCGTCGCTGGTTCGTTTTTGGCGACATGCTAGAGCTTGGTGTGTACGCCCAGAGTGAGCACGCCGAGGTGGGAAAAGCCGCCGCTGGGGCGGTGGATGAATTGGTAGTGGTGGGTGACGAAACACACGCCACGGCTGAGGCCGCGCGCCAGGCAGGCATGAAGCCGGAGCGTATCCACTACTTCGCAGCACAGATTGACGACAAGGTGGCTCTAGCGCAGGCCCGTCTGGCGGCTGCGCAATTCATCCGTGAACGACTGCGCCCCGGCGATCTCGTGTTGGTGAAAGGCTCCTACGGCGTCGGCATGGATGTGATCGTCTCCGAATTGCAGGAACGCCACAGCGCCGCACGCGAACGCGCAGACATCGGCGCGCGCCTGCAACGTCTCGCCCAGTTTGGCCATTCTCCCTCCTAGCAGCCAACCTGGCCGCCAACCCATGCAGCACAGCAATCACGGCAATCACGGCAAGTCGTAAAGGAGTCGGCGCCGTCCGCTCTCTCGGCGGACGTACAGTCTCTTTTTTCCTCTCCCCTGGGGGAGGGCCAGGGAAGGGGCAGGTCCCGCCTAACCGGCCTATCTCTATCGCCAATCTGTACCGCTTCTGGTATACTGGCAACGTGAGGCGTGCGGTGGAGCAGTTGAGAGGCGCCGCCCAGGCGAAACAATCACGAAACGATCAGAAGATCGAAAAGGTATAAGGTATGCGAACTATGCGCGAGGATATACCTGACGAGGAGCCAACGCTCGTCGCGCCTGAGGGCGCCGAACTGCCCGATAGGGATGTGGTCTTCTTCACGCCGCGCTCAGGCGATTGGATGCTACTGCTGATCATGATCGCCACGCTGCTTGGCTGCGGTGGGTATGTCTGGTATCGCCTGGGGTTCAATGATCATATCGGGCGCGCGGTCTTCTTCGGGCTGGCGCTGCTTGGCCTCTTCTGGACGGCGCTAATCTACGTCTTCAAGCTCTCGCTCAGTATCCACGTCGGCCCCCAGGGGATGAGCGTCGTGCGCGGCCCCTGGCGGATGGAGATGCGCTGGGGCGAGGTGGGTCGCCTGATGGAGCGTGTCCAGGCGATGGACAACCGCCGTTTTCGTTGGGTGGTGGCGCAGGCGCGTGACGAACGGCGTATCCAGGTGCGCGAAGATATGGTCAACGACTACCACCGCTTCCGCATGACGGTCTACCAATACTACCGCGCCTGGCGCGACCACGGCGGCACGTGGGGAACGGCCAGCGGTGGCCCGTTCGTCGCGCGCGAAATGATCGGCGATGAGATTCGCTGGTGGCTGATTGGCATGGCTGTCAGCCTGACCCCCGGCCTCTATTTTCTGCTCCTCGTACCTGAAACCAATCCTGCTGGCTACGCGCTGATCGGCATAGGAGTGGTGTGCCTGCTGATGGCGGCGCAGGCGCTCCTGTTGCGCCAGAGCTATCTGGTGGAAGCCAAGATGATCACCGCCAGCGGTTTCCTTGGCTCCACGCGGCTTGGCTGGCGTGAGGTCTCGAAGGTAGAACGTTCGCGCCGCGCAGTTGGCGGAATCGTTCGCGCGCTCGTCTCGGTATGTCGGGTCATCCTCGTCATTGCCGCCCGCTCGGAGTCCGGCATCCGTTGCTTTCCGTGGTCGCCGCGTGTGCCGGAGTACCTCACTCTGCGCGGTACTGGACGGCGTGTTGTTATTCGGCTCCATCGGCTGGCTCGCCCCGATGAATTGCTCGCCTGGATTGAGTTCTATGAGCGCATAGGCCGCCGTCCGTCAACATCGCAGGCACGCCCGCGCACTGCGGCGGAAACCGTGCGTCTTGCGCCCGACGCTGGCCCGCGTGTGGCCGCCGCCACCGTCCCCCTGGCCGATCTCAGCGATGTATCCGGGCCGCATGATCCCTGGGCAATGGCAAGCGCAGCCGCGATGCTTGATATGCAACCGGTTCCCGCTGGCGCGGCAGGCGTTAGCGACGCCTACGAAGACGACGACGCCTACGAAGACGACGAAGACGAGTACGAGGAAGATGATGAGGGCAACAGCATAGTTATCGAGCCGCCGGACGAGCAAGACGAAGACGCCTGGCTGCGCTCCACAGTCGTTCGCCCGACGATCCCTTCACCACGCCAGCCTATCTCAGCCGCGCCAACGGCGCCAATCTCGCCAGCCGTGTCAAGCGGGCCGACGACGCCAGCCGCGCCACCATCATTCATGCCAGCCATGCCCGCTGCGCCCCCAGGCGCGCCTGTGGTCACCCCGCCGCCCGAAGCGCCTTCCTGGTACTTCCCACCGGCTGCGCACGCGACCGGCGCCCCAAATGGCTCTCGACAGGCCCAACAGGAGCCAGCGGCTACAGCCGCCTCTTCGCCGCCTGGCTCCTATGAGGATGAGACATACGGCGCATACAGCGCCAACGCACATACTGGGGATGTCGTGAATGAGGAGACGACCCCGCTTGCCGCAACGCCTATCTCGTCAGCCACCCAACCTGCCCAGGCGTCGCAATCATCCTCATCATTCACCGCCATCTCGCGCGAAGAACTGCTGGCGGAACTCAGTCAGTTTAGCCTGCCGCCATCCTTTGGCGCCGACGCTCCTCCGGCGCCTCCGCGTCAGCAGGCTCCAGGCATTGCAGGCGCGTCTGCGGATGTGTTCGCCGATTCGCTGGCCGACGCGCCAACGGCGGAGCTTGCCGCAGCGACGCCCGGCGTAGTGGACGCGCCACCCGCCGATGGAGCCTATGCGAATGGCGGCGCCACAGAGAGCGAAGCGACCGAAGAGCACGTTGAGCAAGAAGAGCCGGAACGCCCCTGGTTGAACTCCGACTGGCGGCCGCCGGTGTTGCCGCGTTTCGGCCCCGGCGGCTATACTCCTCCGCAAGACGAGAACTGAGAGCGTGTGCGTTTAAGAGCTACGAGAGGTTACGAGAGGACGGCACGCCATGTCGCTGGAGACAACCAATTCGACACCCCAGTCCCCATCTATGTCTGCGCTGGACGCCATGCCAGATGGCGAGATAGACCTGGATCGCGACGATCAGGCGACCGACGTGCGGATTGACCTGACCCGGCTCTACAAACTCTGGGAGGCCAACAACTGGAGCGTCTTCGCGCTCGACTTCCGCCAGGATGCGCGCGACTGGCGTGAGCGCCTGACACCCAAGCAACGGCAGGCCGCACGTTGGAACTACGCGCTTTTTTTGCACGGCGAAGAAGCTGTCGCCCGCACGCTTGCTCCATTCGTCGTCGCCGTGCCCACCCAGGAGCAGCGCATCTTCCTGACGACACAAATCGTTGATGAGGCGCGCCATCATGTCTTCTTCGACCGCTTCATGCGTGAGGTCGTCGCTGACGAAGATACAGTTATTGCGCCAGGCTATGAAAGCACACTTGATCTGATGCGCCCGGAACTGACCATCGGCTTCGCGCGCGTCTTCGGCGAGCTTGATCGCCTCACCGAGCAATTGCGCCGTCGCCCACATGATCGCGCGTTGCTGGCGCAGTGCTTCACCCTTTATCATCTGATCATCGAGGGGACACTCGCCCATCCCGGCCAACACTTCATCCGCACCTATCTTACCGAACGACAGATCATGCCGGGGTTTACCCAGGGCATGGCGCATGTCGCGCGCGATGAGTCGCGCCATATGGCGTTTGGCATCCAGATGGTACGCGAACTGACAGCGAACGCACCATCGGCGCGGCGCGCGGTGATCGCCCTGATCAACCGCATCCTGCCGTGGACAGTCTCGCTCTTCATCCCGCCCGATTTTGACGAAGACTATGTGCGGGTGTTTGGCAAGGAGCTTGAAGACATCTACGCCTTCGCGCTGCGTTCGTTTGAGTCGAAACTGACACGCGCGGGCATCGCCCCTTCCGAGATCGCCAGCCTCGTCAACAATGGCGAAGAGCAGGCGCCCATCGAGCAGGCGCGCCGCATTCTGCGGCTGGTGAAGGCAGGCGTGCTGGGTGAGGCGGCGCCGCTGCATGTAGACGATGCGACACTGGCGTTGATCTTCGACGGCGTGGCGCGGCTGGCAAATATGTCACCCGCCGTCGAACTCAACAGCGCCATCCAGTGGGAGTTCCCTGACGCGCCCCCGTGGTACCTCGCGCCACAGGGTGGCAAGATCGTTGCCAGTCAGGGCTGGGCAGGCGCGCCCGCGCTTACACTACGCCTGCGGGTTGACGATTGGGCGCGCATCGTTGGGCGCAAACTCGACGCGCGCTGGGCGCTCGTCACGCGCCGCCTCACCACCACAGGCGACCTGCGGCTGGCGCTGCGGCTCCCCTCGATTCTCCATATGTAACCTGTACTGTAAATGACTTGCCTGCTTGGCCGTCATATGTTCACGTAACAGACAATCGTATTCGTAGATGTGCCGATGTGCGCCAAAGGACAGATGAGAACAATCTGGAAGTGGGGGAGTAGCGATGTTGGATGAACACCCGTCACTTGAACGCCTGACGGGGACGACATTTGGCGGTTTTCGCCTGGAACAGATCATCAGCCGCAGCCAGCTTGGCGCGCTCTATCAGGCGCAGCGTCTCGCCGACAGCGCGCCCCATCTCCTGCGTGTCATCACGCTGCCGCGCAGCATCTACGCCAACCAGCCGCCCTATGCGGATCAATCGAGCTATCTCGCACGTTTTCGGCGCGAGGCGGCGCTGCTTACCACGCTTCAACATCCCTATATCCTCCCATTGGTCGAGTATGGCGTCGCACGCGATCTGCCCTATCTCGTCTGGCCTGCGGTCTCCACACGCACACTGGCCGCCCGTCTGACGCACAACGGCCCGGTAGACCCCTTGACCGCCGGTCGCTATCTCGATCAGATCGCCGCCGCGCTCGAATATGCCCATGAACGCTCGATTCTCCATCGCAACCTGAGCGCCGCATGCGTCTATCTGCAACTGGACGGGCGATTGCTGGTCGCCGAGTTTGGCGTGCGACGGCTGATCGAACTGGCTCGGCCCGACGCCGAGCAGTATGCGCTCAATGCGCTGGATGAGGCGTGCGCGCCGGAACAGATTCGTGAGGGCGCGCTTGGCCCCGCCACCGATGTCTATGGGCTTGGCGCGTTGCTCTACCAGGCGCTTTCCGGCGCGCATGTCTTCCCCGGCGCTACCCGCGAAGAGGTCGCCCAGCGCCACCTTATGGCGCCCGTCCCGTCGCTCAGCGCCATTCGCTCTGGCTTGCCCGTCGCGCTCGATGATGTGCTGGCGCGCGCATTGGCAAAGGAGCCGGGGCGACGTTTCCAGCAGCCAGGGGCGCTCGCCAATGCCTACCATCAGATCGTCGCGCCCAACGCGACCACACGCATCCCCTTCGTAGTTGGCGCCTCCGGGTCAGCGCAGCAACCGCTGACACAGAATCCCTACAGCCCCCTGCCAGGGCCACATTCGCTGGCGCCACACCCGCTCGATACAGATGAAGATGAAGACGACGCACAGGCGGGCGTCGGCTATCATCCAGGGGCCGAGACGCCTCGTTCCCCACAACGAACGCCAGCCGCATTCCTTGCCAACCGCCCGTGGGCGGTTCTCCTGGCGGCGGTGGTGATACTGGCGCTGGTGGGGGCAGGCGTGTTGATACATTTCGCGTCGCAACCCGCAGGCGTATCCCCGGCGATAGCGACCGTAACCTTCTCGGACAGTCCGGCCAGCCAGACCGCCGCCACTGGCGGCTCGGATGCGCTACGGCTGGTGGCGCAGCATCTTCCCACTCCCTCCGCTGGCTTCCACTACGCCGCCTGGCTCATCAACAGTCAGACCGAAAACATCGTTTCCCTGGGATCGCTGACGCCCCAGAATGGGCAACCGGGCGTCTATTCGCTTGCGTTGATAGGGCAAAACGGCCAGCCAGGGCAAAATCTGCTTGGGCTGGGTGACCGTATCGAGGTCACACAGGAGCAAGGGCAGACGTCCGGCCCGACGGGCAGAATTGTGTTGCTTGGCGTCTTCCCACCACTGGCGTTCGTTCATGTGCGCCATCTGCTCGTGAGCTTCCCCACTACTCCAGGCGCAGTTGGCTTGATGGTAGGCGCACGCGATCAGGCATTGTTGCTCCACACGCAGGCGCAGCAGTTCGCGGCGGCGCTGGCGGCTGGGCAAAACGCGACAGCGCAATGCCTGGCGCAGAGTCTGCTCGACATCGCCGAGGGATCGTCGGGCGCGGAGTACAAGCCGCTGTCGGCTGCCTGTCAGGCGCTTAACGTGACGGCGCAGGGCGATGGCTTTGGCTTGCTCCCACATGCGCCGAGCGCACACGCCACCGGGAATGGGTACGGCTCTGGCTACTCCAGCTCAGCCGAGTCGGGCTTTCTACAAGAGGCCGCCGCGCACGCCTCCCTGGCCGCCGCTCAGACCGACGCGACTGCGGCCATCCGCACAGCAGCCGGGCAGGTGGAGGTCTGCCTGAGCAATATGCAGGGATGGATCACCTCGCTTGCGCAGGCCGCCAGCGCCTACCTGCTTCATCCCAATGCGTCGGCTGGGCAGGCCATTCTCTCGCTGGCGCGCAAAGCGTATCAGGGGACAGATACAAACCTCGACGGGCGGGTTGATCCTGTGGCTGGCGAGGGTGGCGCGCTGACCGCCTACTTTGCGGCGCAGCGCATGGCTACCCTCACACTGAAGGCGACCAGCAATTGAGCCACGCGAGCACCTAAATAGTCAATTGCGCCAAATGGCGCCCGGGTCTTATGACTATCGCCTGGCGCCATTAACTACATTCACTTTCAGATATATATCAGAGAGAGCAGTTAGTGCTCACACTGAAAGCCGACCGAGATGGGCGTGGCCGATTGGGTATAGCCAGCAGGTGGCGTCAGCGAGAAGCTATTGCTATTGGTCGCCGTGCCCCACCACAGTTCCGTGTAGGTGATCGAGCAGTTGGGCATATTCGAGCAGCCACCGGAGACCACGAGCTGCGATGGCGCGCTCGCTGCTCCGCCGCCAACCACGTCGGCCTGCATCGTCACACCGATCACCTTGTTGGTGTGGGAGTCAACATAGATCAGAGTCAGCGCCGGAGCGTTCACTACGGCAAGCTCATAAGCGGTATGTCCCTGATACGTAACGGGATGCGATAGCGAATCACCAATCACCCACACAATTCCCGCCTGCATCTGCGTAGCGGTAGTGACCAGTAGTTGTGTCACCCCTACCCTTGGCTCTCCATCCAGCCCTGTCAAGAGCGGATCGGCGGGATACGAGAGCGTAGAATAAGAACTGCCCTGCAACCGGAGAGCCGTCGTCCCCTGTACAATATCCGTCGTCTCGGCGCCGGTGGTATTGTTGACAATTTCAATCCGCTCCCGCCGACTGTTGACCGACTGTCCGATAGCCGCGTTGGTTTGCCCGGTGATCGCATACGTATTGCCTGCGCCATTCGAGGCTTGCGCCGTGAAGTGCAGGAACAGCCCAGTGGTGGATTGCGGTTGAGCGCCAATCTGCGCCGCGACCGTCATCTGCTGCTGATACGAACTATCCATCGAGAGGCTAGCGATTCGCTCCTCCTGAACAGTTGCGCTTATGCTACTCGCATCGGACACATTGGAGGGCTGCGCGATAAACGCCAGATCAACCTGCGTGGGAGTCTGCTCCCCCACCGACGATGGCGGCAAGTTCGACGACGGAGAACTCGAAGAGACTTCCTCAGCCGCCAACCCGGCCCCTGTGGGTTCAGTATGAACCTGACCCACGGCTGGCCATGCGCTCTGCTGATCGCAGGTTAGCGCCTGCCAGTCGGGCAGTCCCGGCAATCCCCATGTCAGCCACTCGCCGCCAAAACTTGCCGAGGCGCTCTGGCAGCCAATCAGGCTCCAGCCTCGGCCATCGAGCGCCTCGCGCAAATGAAGTGTGGTCAGGCCATCCTGCTGCGGAATATCCCAGGTAATCTCGATGTAGCGCATGCTCTTCGCCACAGAGTTATTTGGTAGCACAGGGGCGCTCACAAACTGTGCGCCATCCGGCAGGTATCCCGGCGTCAGCGGCGTGAAGGCCAGCTCAGGCGCGGCGGCGTGAAGCGCGCTTGCCGTCTGGCGCAGCGCATTGCTCACCGGAGTAGGAACGTTCGTGGTACGCACAATGGGGTTGGTATTCTTTCCCTCGTGCGCCAGCCCCCGGAACAGGGCCACCGTCAGCGAGATAATCAGCAAAGCAACCAAGGTAGACAAGCCACTGCGCAGATAAAACGCTCGCCGTTGAAATGGTGTTCTCGGCAGGCGCGCAGGTGTGAAACTAGGCGGCCCGACATCATCATCGTCGGAAGCATGCTCAGGCTCCTGTGGATAGACCACCTTCGGCGAAAGCAAACGTACCACCGAAGCGGCAGGCGATTCCTTCGCAGGATGAAGCGATTCGCGCACAACGGGGCTTGGGCCACGCTGCGCAATTGCCGCCTGAATGCGCTCGAAGACCTCCGGCGAGGGGCTGGTGGAAGGAAGCAACGCGATCTTGCGATTGACGTCACGATAGCGTTGCGCCTTTCGTGTACACGCGAGGCAGGTGGCGAGATGTGCGGTCACTTTTGCCTGTAAGGCAGGCGTTAGCTCACCATCAACATACGCGGAGAGATAAGGCGCGATTTCATCGCACGTCGCCGCATCAGGCCGCCCCGTCTGATCGGTTGGCTCGCTCATCGCTTCCCCTCCTCTCGCATTTCATCATAATACTTCACAAACAAATCGCGCGCCCGGCTCAAGCGCACAGCCGCCGCCCCCGGTGAGATGCTCAGCGCCTCGGCGATCTCACGATAGCTCAGACCTTGCTGGCTAAAGAGCAACAGGCAGATCGCATATTTCTTTGGCATGCGCTTCAGCACATGCGCAATATGATCGCGTTCGGCGATGCTCTCAAACGGCGCCGTGCCCCCCGGCTGGGCGATCTCTCGATGTGGGCCGTCTTCCTCCTCATCTGGCGCCAGCGACGTTTCCAGGCCAAAGATGCGGCGTACACGCGAACGCTTGCGCAGATGATCCATACACAGGTTGGTAGCGATGCGATAGAGCCAGGGACGCAGCCGCGCGGCGTCGCGGAGTTGCGCAAAATGCTCGTGGGCGCGAATAAAGACCTCCTGTGTCACATCGTCGGCGTCTTCCTGGTTACCCAGCAGGCGAAACGCATACGAGTGGATGGCGGCGCTGTAATCAATATAGATTGTGGTAAGGAACGCCTCTGCCGATTGGCTATCGCCGTCGGCTGGCGTCTCAATGATCACGACGACTCCGTTCTGCGCATGCAGGGCTTGAGCCACATGCTGAAGCGGCCCAGCGAGGGTGATGTCGCTAGTGCGTTGGCGATCCCTCCTTGCCAGTGTAGCATACACCATCTCTTCTCCTGGCTGCCAGAGGAAAGCGCGACCACACAGCGCAACCATTCCGCCAGGCGCCGAGCCTCTACGCATACGACGCGAGATTCGCGCCAGGTTTTACAGGCGCCATACGGAGAGTAAGGGATGATGGCGGATGACAGCGACTGCGGCGCGAAAAGAGGCAAACATGCGGCAAACATGCGGCAAATATGCAGCAAACATGCGGCAAATATGCGGCAAACGTGCGGCGCTTGACACGTGCAAGATTCGGCGTATACTATACTCGTCCGTCGTCAGGCGCCCGACGTGCCTGTATGCCTGTGCGAGCGCCCAAGCGTATACGAATCTTTTCTGTGGTATGCTGATGTGATGTGGAATGCAAGAGGTTAAGAGATGTGGCCATTCAAACGGCGGGTAGCCTCGCAAGCAGTGCAAACAAAAGAACGGTTCTTCTGGATAGGTGGACGGCGACATGTCGAGGCGACCTACCCATTGCCCAAAGACCTGGGCGAGGTCAACCGGCTGGATTTCCAGCATTTCGTTTTGCGTAACGGATTTGGTGGCAACTATCTGGCGCCTGTCAACAATCCTCATGAGGTTCTCGATGTTGGCTGTGGGACGGGGCGCTGGGCAATGGAACTGGCGACACTCTTCCCAAACGCCAACGTGATTGGCGTAGACATCGTGGCCCCTGCGGTAGATCGCGAGGCGACGCTGGGCACGGGCCTGGATCGTCGGCCACCCAATTACGCCTATGTCCAGGGGAACATCCTGGAAGGGTTACCGTTCGCCGAGCGCAGCTTCGACTTTACCCATCAACGCTTGCTGATCACAGCGATTCCAAAGGATCGCTGGCCCTATGTGGTTGCCGAACTCAAACGAGTAACCAAACCAGGCGGCTGGATAGAGCTTGCCGAGCCGGGCTATCCTCAGCATGCTGGCCCTGGCCTGAAGCAGTTATGGGATAGCTGGGTGGAATTGTGCGCGCTCCGCAAGGCAGACTTTCTCATCGGATCGACGATTGGCGATATGCTCGAAACCGCCGGTCTGCGCCATGTCATCCGCCATGCAAAAGACTTCCCAATGGGCATACACGGTGGGCGGCTGGGCCAGATGTCGGCGACCGACTGCCTGGCGACCGGCGAGGCGCTACGCGGCCCAACGGTTGGCGCGGGCGTCCGCACCGCCGAGGAGTACGAGCGCCTGATGGAGATGACCCGCGCCGAGGTCAACGATCCGCGCAGCAAAGCCGTCTTGCCATTTTACCTGGCGTGTGGCCAGCGCCCCGCATAGTAAACGTCTGACCTGAATCTCGTTCCTCCCTGTTGAGCCAGACACACATGAGGTTTCATGTGTGTCTGGCTCCTGATTATGATGCCCTTGGATTACTACGACCGGCGCATGTCCAGATGGAAATGGGGTATCGCTTTTCTACTTCGCCGTGGTGGGCTACGAGTATCACCTGGCCGGGCAGCATCTCTTGCGCACGCTCAACTACGATTTCACATTCGCCAGCGCCGGAGCCGACGACCCCGCCGCGCTCGCCGCCCTTGACAACGCCCTGCGTGAGGGGTCGGTGGCGCTGGGTATGCTCGATATGGGCACCCCTTACCTACGCGCCTGACCACCGCGCGACGTTAGGCGCTGACCACGCGATTGAGGTGCTCGCCAGGCAGGGTGATACCGTGGTCGTCCACGATCCCGCTGACTACCCCGCAGTCAGCCTCCCGGTGAATGACCTCCTGGAAGCATAGGAGCGCGATGTCTACACTGGCCGATCTGGAGACCAGCTTCATCACCGCGTGGGGATAACCGCCTGATTCAGAAAACAGTAGATTAAAAAAACGCCCCCGCTTCCATAATGGAAGCGGGGGCGTCAGCCGGATCAACCGGCTATTGGGGCCATGCTACCAGTCGCGCTCGCGGCGCGCGCGGTCACGCTCGCGCCCTTGCATGCGGCGGTCGTACTCGGCGCCTTCCTCATTTGGCTGCGAATAGTCGCTATAGTTGTTATAGCCACTGAAGCCGCTATTGCCGGAGTCGCGATAGCCGCGTCCGCCGCTGTAGCCGCTATCGGTGTAGCCATCGTCACGGCGCGACGGGCGGTCGTTATAGCCACGCCCACCGCCATAGCCGCCCGACGAGCGCCCATAGCTCCCCGAACCACCAAAGCCACCCGACGATTCACGCGAGTAGCCGCCATTGCCACGGCCATAGCCGCCGCTGTCGCGCCCACCACCGTAGCCGCCTCGGCCACCGTAGCCACCACCGCCACGGTTGCCGCCGTCCGGTCGGAAGGTGCGCTCCTGGGCCTCGTTCACACGGATGGTGCGGTTGCCAAACATCGTGCCGTTCAACGCAGCAATGGCATGTTGCGCGGCCTCATCCGAAGCCATCTGAACGAACCCAAAACCTTTGCTCTGGCCGCTTGCTCGGTCATACACAATCGCCGCCTCAACGACAGGCCCAAACACACGAAACAAATCGGCCAATTGCTCATTATCGGCCGTGTAGGGCAGATTCCCTACATAGATGCGAGTTGCCACACAGGCTCCTTGTACATACTACTCAATCTGGGTACCGCCAGCGTTTGCCTTTTTGCCTTAGCGTTTGCCTTGAAGGCTGGCCGACGTCACACAAACGAACACACAACGGACACACAACTACAAACACACTACGCAACGCGCTTCCGCAAACTGTACGATGGGGCGTGAACACCACTGAACATCACGAGGGTGAGAACACACAACACGGCTCAACACTACGCAAAGACACACACATCCAAACACATCCGCCGACACCCGGCGCACGAGGACAAATCGCTTTGTGAAAGGGTATACTACCTACACGATCAACCACAACCGATGAGGAGCGCTACCATGACCGACCCGACCAATCTACCCGATCTCCCTGAACACGTTGCTGAGCCAAACACGCCACAGCCTTTTGGGGGCGTCCTCGATGAGGCGCTCGCCCCGGAACGTGGCTTCATGTTCCTCGAACAACAGTATACCACATTTTCGGGCGCGCGTGTAGTGGTGGTTCCAGTGCCGTTTGACGGCACAACCTGCTATCGCCCAGGCGCCCGCGAAGGCGCGCAGGCCATCATTGACGCCTCGCGTAACCTCGAACTCTACGACGCCGAACTGCGTCGTTCGCCCTACCTGGTGGGTATTCACACGCTGCGTCCGGTCGAGATCATCCAGGGCAATGCGCAGGCAATGGTGGATCGCACCGAACAGGTGACGGGCGCCTTGCTCGACCGCGACAAATTCGTGGTGACGCTTGGGGGCGATCACCTCACCTCGATAGGCGTCATTCGTGCCTTTGCGCGTCGCCATCCTGGCATGAGCGTGTTGCAAATAGACGCCCACGCCGACCTGCGCGACGAATACGAAGGCTCACGCCTGAGCAGCGCAACCATCATGCGGCGCACCCTGGAGGTCTGCCCACACGCCGCCCAGGTGGGCATCCGCAGCCTGAGCGAGCCTGAGGCGCGGTTCGTGGCTGAGCGTAAACTGTCGCTCTGGCTCGCCAGCGACATCCATGCGCAGCGCGGGCGTGGCGAACAACGCTGGATTGGCGAGGTGGTAGCGACGCTTGCCGACGAGGTGTACGTGACGATTGATATTGACGCCTTCGACCCCTCGCTCGTCCCCGGCACAGGCACCCCAGAGCCGGGCGGCCTGGGCTGGTATGACGTGATTGACCTGCTGACCGCTGTGACGGCCAACAAGCGCGTGCTCGGCTTCGATGTGGTGGAACTTTCGCCGCTGGTGGAAAGCCATGTCAGCCCGGTGGTGGCGGCCAAGCTCGTCTACAAGCTGATCGGCCTTGCGCTGCGGTAGGCGCATCTCTCTACGTGTCTCTTTCGATTGCCTCTTACTTTCTTGGGCAAGTTTTATTGGGCGAGAGCCGCCTCAATGTGGTCGCACAGTACCCCTACTCCGTCCTCGCGGGCGATCTGCGCTTTGAGCGTCTCGGCGCGCTGTCGCAGATCTGGGCTAGTAAGTAGTTCGCCCAGTATCCGGGCGACGCGCTCCTCGGTGTAACGCTTCCGCGTAAGGGTTCGGCCCACACCCAGATGCTCCAAGATCGCGCCGTGGAAGAATTGATCCGCTCCCCACGGCGCGATGAGCGTGGGGACGCCTGCCCGCAGGCTCTGGGCAAGCGTGCCCGCGCCACCGTGATGAATGACCGCCGCGCACTGCGGATAGGCCCACGAGAACGGCACATACTCGACACAGCGCGTTCGCTCATCAGGCTTTGCGGGCGTGTACGCCTCGCCTGCGCCGATCACCAGGGCACGCGCGCCGACCGCATGGATGGCGGCGACGCTGGTCGCGAAAAACGGCACGAACGCCTGGCCGACCAGAGCGCCCATCGAGCCGGAGGAGACGGCGATGACAGGCTCGCCCTGCGCGTCGGCAAAGAACTCCTCCACCTCCGGCGGCGCCTGCCAGTTCGTAGGGCGATCCCAAAACAGGAATCCGGTTACCCAACAGCAAGGCGGCCAGGCGGCGGGACATGGGAAGGCGGACGGCGAGAAAGCCACCGCCGCGCCGCTGGGTGAGAGATTCCCATCTTGGAGCAGGCGATGGCGTGGAGGAAGCCCATAGGCGGCGCGCGCGGCATTGAGCGGAGCGTCACTCGCGCGCGCAACCGCGACTCCGCCAAGCGCCCACAGTGCACGATTGACCGCTCGCGCCAGGGGAGGGGGGAGAGAAATCGGCAGGGGAGTGGGCGCAACCTCTGCGGAGGGGATCGTAGGAGAGAGCGCGATGCTCAGCCACCGAATACCGGTCAGTTCCGCGACCGCCGAGGCAGCGACCTGACTGACGGAGGCGACCAGGATGTCCGCATACTGGCAGGCATCGCGCAAACGCCCAATGTTCTCTTGAAGGGCGGGGCCAAGGTAATCATAGGCCAGGATACGCAGCGAGACAAACGGATCGTTGTCCATCACCAACCGATGGACAACCGACGGATCGAGGGTACGCAGATCGCTGGCAAGCAGCGTGGTCGCAAAGCCCTCAGCGCGCAACTGATCTGCAAACAGCGGCTCAACTACAAACTCAACCTCATGATTGCGTTCACGCAGGCCATAGGCGAGCGCGATATAGGGGTAGAGATCACCCATAGAGCCAATCGAACTGATAACGATGCGCGCCATGTGAGCGACCATTCACTACTGGACTGCTTAGAGCGCCAACCCTGGCGCCAGCAGATGAAGGATACGTGGGATAGCAGGCCCCAGCACGACGATCAGAATCGGCGGGAAGATCAGCAGCACCAGCGGAAAGATCATCTTGATGGGCGCCTGTTGCGCCTGCGCCTGCGCGCGTTGCCGCCGCCGCACCCGCATCTCCACCGCCTGAATGCGCAGCACCCACCCAAGCCGCGTGCCCGTCTCTTCCGCCTGAATGAGCGCGCCGACAAATGCGCTCAGGTCTTCGACGCCAGTGCGCTCCACCAGGTTACGCAACGCCTGCGCATTCGAGACGCCGATATTTTTCTCGCGCAGGTAACGGTCGAACTCGCGCGCAAGCAACGAATTTGACTTTGTGACGATGTAATACACCGCCTGATCAAAGCTCAGTCCGGCCTCCACGCTCACCGTCAACAGGTCAATCACATCGGGCAGCGCGTTCGTGATCTGAAGTTTGCGTTTGTCTATCTCACCGCGCAACCAAAACCCCGGCAGAAAGTAGCCCAGGCCACCAAAGATCGCCAGAAAGAGGACATAGCCAGTCAGCCCCCGCTGGATGAGCGCGCCAGAGCCTATCCCCATGCCAATGCCAAGCAGCGTGGTGAAAATGCGGAGGGCAATGAAGTCGGACGCCTGCATACGTCCACCCTGCCCCGCCTGGATGAGCTGCAACTGAAGGTTTTCCAGCACGGACGATGGCGTAAGCCGCGTAACGCCACGCGCCAGTTGCGCGGTGAACGGACGCAGAAATCGTTCGGCGAACGGGCGCTGCAACTCAATCTCTTCAGGCGTCAGATTGGTCATCGTCGCCTGCTGGATGCGCTGCTGAATGGGATTGTTGCGGCGCGAGTTGGCTGCCCCAAGGATGGTGAACAGGATGCCAAAAAACGCAAGGAAGCCCGCGATTGGCGCCAGAAGTGGCCCGAAGGCTGTCAGCATGTCACCCTTCCCCTCTCATCTCTATCCCTTACCGCCCCGCGCATATTCAGATTGAGTCTCGACACCAGTATAGCGCGCCCGTCGCAATCTGGCGTCTCCTGCCACCCAATTAGCCTATACGATCAGCCGATACATAGCCAATACGCGCTTATCGCCCAAGCAGTGTTGGCAACAGCGCCAGAGCAGGCGCGACATAGCTAGGGAGGAAATTATTTGGCGTCTGGCTGGGCAGCGTAGCCTCGAACAGCCAGAAGAACGTGCGGATCGCGCTGGCCAGCAGGAACACCAGCAGCGCCAGCCGACCAATCTGCTCAGGCGTAGTAAACACGCGCACGCCGTGCAAACGATCCAACAAGATAGGCAGGCTACCCAGGAAAGACGCTACCTGATAGATCGCGATGGCTGGCAGAATGCACATGGCGGGCAAAACGCTCGCCGCCTCAATCACTCCAGTGGGCGAGCTGACCGAGACGCTGGCCACCAACGGCAACGCGATCAACAGGAGGGTCGCCAGCATCGTCGGATTGCGCCAGTGATAGAGCAGAATCAGCATACCCAGGAAGAAAAACGGCCCAAGCAGCGCCGGGATAATCTGCGCGCCACCCACAGCGGGATACCCTGCGCTGTAATCTTGGGAGATCAGTAGGTTGAGCGCGCCGCTCAGATTAGCGCCCACACGTCCCCAGAAGCCGGGCGAGAACAGGCCTGGGCCTGTTTGTATGCCAATGCTCGACCGCGCCAGCACAGAACTCCCCTCCGGGAAGCCGACAACCTGGCTGAGGAAATACCAGATGGTGGGAATGCCAGCAAGCAGCGCCGCGCCAGTGAGCGCCAGCAATCCCGTCCAGGCGCCACGGAGCGCCTGTGGCTGACGCCAGCGCCAGACGAGCAAAAAGCCCAGGACGACCAACGGAGCCAGCCATAGCCCTGGCTCGAGATCACAGGCAAGCCCTGTGCAAAAGCCGGAGGCGGCGTAGAGCGCCACAATTTTGAGCGGGATGCCGCGCGCTGACGCTGCCTCGCTGGCGCTCGATCCCTCCGCCGCGTCCGCTTTGACCTGCTCTGCGCGCAGCCGTCGCCCATGCAGGTATTGCCGCCGCACCGGAACGATTATCCCGCGATAGAGTGAGCGCACCGATCCGTTATGCCGGAGCGCCCAGACGAGCGAGCGCCGTGTGCGGCGCCGGATAGTATGAGGCGCACGAAGCGCCTCGGCGCGGGCGCCAAACAATTCACGCCGGAGCCTGAACGCCAGGAGCAGCCAGTACACCGCAAGACACACCAGCAGCGGCAGCAGGATCACCTCCATACCGGAGCGGCTCAGCGAGACATGCCAGCGCGAGGTGGCCGCCAGCAACGCCGCAAGGATGCCCACCATACGCCTGCCGGGCAGATTCCCCTGGCGCATGATCTCTTCGGTCAGCAGATAGATCACAAAAACAGTGAGTGTGCCTAGCACGGCGGATGGCAACAGCGCCGCCAGCGGTGTGGGGCCAAAGATGCGCACCAGCACACCCTGCACAGCCACAAACGGCCCGTGTAGCCCCTGTGGATCGCTCAGGAACAGCCGCAGATCGGCGCTAACCGCTTTGAGGGTCGCCACCTCTGAGGTCGCGTTGGAAATTTGTCCGGTGAGCGACCCCAGGCCCAACAACCGCAACGCCGCCGCAACCATCAGCACAAGCGCCAGCATAATCCGTTCCCAGAAAACAGGACGCCGATTGATGCCTTCGCCCACCATGCCAAGATAGCGCCGCACAATGCTTGCCCAGCCGTCCTCATAGGGGGTGGCGCGCAGGATCAGCAGCGGCCCAAAGGTAACTACGATCTCGAAGAGTTGTACGAAGGTATCGCGGATGACTCCTTGCTCATCTATTAACACATATGAACTGATCGCATAGGTCAGCAACGCGCCCGCGCCAAAGATGACGGCCTGACGGCGCACAAACGGTTCGCGCGCCAGTGGGGCCAGCGCGATCAGCCAGACAACGTACCACGGCTGGAACCAGAAGGTTATCAACACCAGCGCGGAGAACACCACCTTCGCGGAGGCGGTGATGAAGTCTTGCAGGTCGGCGAGCGGCCCAAGCCGCCAGAGCCGATACGTCTGAATCGCGGTATAGATAATAAAGAGAACATAGAACACCAGGCGCACCGTCTTATCGAGCGCGGTGGTCTTGTTTGCGGCGACAAACAACTGGAGCGGGCCGGTCACAAACGCCACAATGGAGTCGTTGTAGTACAGCGGGCGTAGCTGTTGTCCCAGCCCACTGAACGTGCGAACACCCTCCCAGAACGGCGCATAACAGGCGACAGTCAGCACGCCACCGATCAGTGTCGCTCCCGCAATCAGCCGGAACGCCTCCCAGCGATCCACCTCTTTTGCCGCGCGCACCGTATCGCGCAGAAAGCCCCGTGTCGCGCCAGCCAGGGCGCCAAACGGCCCTCTGCTTCTGGCGCTTGGCGGAGGAGCTGAAGCGTTTGGCGCCGTAGACGCCTGTGGCGCCGAATCAGCCGCGCGCAGGCGATGGCGCAACTCATAGACCAGCCAGAGCGGTACCAGCACCGCCGAGACATATTTGATCAGCGCGCCCAACACCAGGAAGGCAAACGCCCATTGCGCCCGCCCACGCAGCATCAACGTCAGCGCGAGCAGCACACACAACATCATGACGATGTCGTTATGCCCATTGCCCACCGCTTCGTAGACCAGCAGCGGACTCCAGCCAAACAGCGCGTCAATGCGCAAGCGCCGTGCAGGCGCGATCCGCGCGGCAAGGCGGTCTATCAGGAAGAGCGAGAGGGCCAAGCCAAGCGCGCCAATCATTTTGTAGATGAGCATATTCGCCAGTAAGTTCTCGCCACACAGCCACGAGATTCCTCCCGCGATGAGCAGCCAGAGCGGCCCATACGGCGAGGGAGGCCGATCCACCGAGAGGCCGCCCGGCAGTTGATAGGCGGGCGCCGTCATGGGGTTCTGGCCCAGGTGGGCGAAGAGATAGCCCCGCGCCACATAGCCATACAGATCGGTCGTCGTGATGGGCTGCATCCAGATCATGATTGCGGCAAAGAGCAAAGGAAAGCCCAGCGTCATCAGCCGTACCAGCCGATACACCCGCCGAGCGCGCTGTCCCTGCTCGCCTGTATCTTGCTGCTCCTCCACAAGGCGCAGGTCGTGTTGCGCGCGCCCAACTGCCAGCAACGCAAGAAACTGACAGCCCAGCAGCACAAAGACTGCCGAGACAAACGCCAGCGCCGCCACAGGATTGTAACCGGTGATCGCGCCAAGATCGTTGATGATTGACGATTCACGCCCCACATGCGGCTGATTCCAGAAGATGACGATGGGGAACGCCAACGCCAACCCAAGATACATAATCGCCGACGAAATGCCTGCGACCAGGATGATCCGTGTGGTGGGAACCTGGGAGAACAGGTGTGCGAACACATCCTCGCTGCGTGGATTGAATCCGGGGATCGGCGGCGCTGACCGCGCCAACCGCCGCCAGGCGTTGGGCGCCAGGGTCAGCCAGCGCGGCGCTCGTCGACGTGACAGTTTAGGAGCTTTGGATGATGAGGGCTTTGTCGAAACACGCGCGCCTATCGCCTGATTGGATTCCTGGAGGACGCCTACAGGCGCTTCACCGGTTGGGGCCACCGGCGCAAGAGCAGCAGCGATCGTCCTCCCTGGCGTTGGCGCTCGGCGCCGCCCAAAGGCTGCCATGCCAAGCGCGCCCAGCGCCACCAACCAGGACAGATTGCGCAACGAGAGCATGGCGACCGCCCAGGGTCGCAGCAACACCAATTCATGCCAGAGCGATGGAATGGTGACGATCTGCCCAAACAGCGCCACCACCGCGACCGCTGCCAGCCACAGCCAGGTGCGGCGTGTTGCCCCAAGCCACAACAATGGAGCCAGTGGCAGCAGCGCCAGCAGATAATGCCCTGGCAGCGCGCGGAAGGTGAGCAAGAAGACCATAAACACCAGCGTCGTTCCCACCAGCACGGCCTGCCTTGCCGTCATCCCCTGCATTGTTATGGGGCGGCTGATCGCCGGGGTGGATAGGAGCTGCTCATCCTCGATGACGGCTTCGGCGGCTTCGGCATTCGGGGCGGCGAGAGGCGCACGACTCAAAGTCATCCGCCGCCACCCGGCGCGCAACAGAAGCGCATAGCTGGCGGCCAGGGCTACAAACGGCAGAACGGTCGCCAACAGATCGAACGGCTTGACAAGCGGCGAGAGCACAACACGCGAGAGCGTGGCGGGATGGAATCCCGTCTGCACGGCAAGCCCACGCAGCCAGCCCACCACCAGCATCACATTGGCGTACAGGCTTTCGATCTCGAAGTCGCGTGCTTCCTGCGTCAGCAGCGTATGCGTCAGCGCGCCCGGCCCCGCGCCCAGGCTGATAACCAGCGCCACCCCCAGGACGACGCCCACATACCAGGCGATTCCTACGGCCAGCGGTCGCCAGGCCTTGCGCGCCATCTCACCAAGCGCAGCGCGCCAACCGGAAGCCTGCGCGGGATACGCCTGTTCAAGCTCATAGAGGATAAAGATCGGCGCCGCCAGAATCGGAAAGCCCTTCACCAGCGTGGCAGCCGCCAGCAGCCCCCACGCTAGCCCGCGCCGCCGCTCGATCAACGCCATCACGGCGGCCAGGCAGAGCGTTCCTACGACGAGATCGAACTTTTGCAATAACGCGCCGCTGGCGAAGGTGAGCGAGAGATAGAGCAATCCGGCGCGCAGGCCGGTGGGATCGCCAGGGGTCAGCCGCGATGCCGCCCGCCGCACCAGCCAGAGCGTGATCAGATCGATCACCAGCATCTCGACCGCGAAGCTGATGGCGTAGGCGCCATAGCGCACAGGATCGGGCTGGGGCAAATGTGTAATGCCTATGAAGGCGGGATCAGGCCGGGGGGCGATTCCTGCGAAAGGCAGCAGTGGCAGCGCGGGCAATAGCAGCAGCACAAACACCAGCGGCGGATATTCCACTGGGAGGTCGCGATAGGGAAGCTGGCCCACCGCGAACTGGCCCGCATAGTGATAGAATTGCGGGTCACAATAGGCGTGACCAACAATGACCGAGAACAGCAAAATCAGGCGTGTCACCAGCCATACGCCAAAGAGCAGGCGATCACTCCCCCGTGCGCTCGATTCGAGTCGCCGATACTGCGCCAGCAGGCGCGCCCACAGTGAGGCGCGTACTCCTTTCTTGCCAGTTGAGCGAGCGCCACTGCCGGAAGTGACATTTGGGCGGGGCGGCGCCGAGATGGCAGAGAATCGCCCGGCGTCGCTCAGGTGGAGCGCGCCGCTTGTTCCCGCCGCCCCCAACGCCCCCAACGTTCCGGCGCCAGACGCATTGGCAAAGGCGCTGGCCTGGCGCGCGGATACCACACGTTCACCGTGGCGACGCGCCCCAGTGACGCCGCCCCGGCGTCGCATGAGCTGGCCGTTGCGATGATCCCGGTTTCGCATGCTTATCGCCTCCGACGCCGCTGCCGACGCGGTGTACCCGATGGGCGTAGAGCTATGCTCGCCTGCCCACTACTTTGTTCTTTCTGTCCTATACGTTCTATGCGCTCTTGTGATTGTACAACAGGCGCGCTCATGTGTGCGCTACCCAACTGCTGACCCATCTGCCGTCCCTGGCGAGCAAGCAACAGGCCAATCGCCGGAAGCGCGGCGAAGTAGAAATACGTCGTCAGGCTGCGCCAGGCAAAGAACAAGGGCAACGTCGCCAGGGCAAAGCCCACCTCCGGCATATCTTTTCCGTAGCGCCAATACCACCCCACGCACGCAATAAACGCCAGCGCCATCAGCGCGCTATAGACCACCGAGGGAAAGAGAGGAAGAAGACCCGACAGCGAGAGGCGCACAAGTCCATTGCCCAAAGGGAACATCGGGTCAACTTCAGGCGCCAGCACGCCCGCCAGCCACACATGCCAGTTCGCGATCATAAACGGCAGGTTGATGGCGAGGAAGATCGCGCCCACGCCCGCCAGCCGCGCCGCTGCCTCTCGCCAGCCGCGCTCACGCCAGACCATGATCGCATAGAACGGCAGATAAAACCACGCAAGCTGCTTCGCCGCGCAGGCCAACCCCAGCGCCACCGTCGAAGCGATGGGGCGTCCGCGCCAGAGCCAGGCCAGCAGCACAAACAGGATATAGAACACATCCAGGTCGCCAATCGTGGCCGCATTGACCAGCGGCGCGTCGGCCAGCGCCAGTAGCCCCACCCACAGGCGCAGTTCCTCCGGCGCCGCATAGACCAGCAATCCCGCCAGGACGAGAAAACACAGCATGAAGAACGGCGCGACGTTGGGAATACCCAGCCAGACGAGGGGAACCAGCGGCAGAAACGCCAGCGCCGGATAGCTCACATGCGACTCAAACTCCACCGCCCCGCCAGGGGGCACACTGTTGGGATTTGCCTGATACTGCTTCTCGTACTGCTTGAAGACCGCTGTTTTCTGCGCCGCTGTGGGGTAGCGGGTATAGGGGTAGCTGGCGAAAGCTCCACGGCGCAGCGGCGTCGTGTACGCTGGATTCTGATGATAGAGGATGACCGCCCGCACGATGTCGGTCGTCACATAGGGATTGTTCCCTTCGAGCACTTGCTGCGCGGCATACTGATCGAGCGTCGTGCCGTCGTTGCTATAGCTTATCGGTGTCGTGGCCGAGGCGAACGTTGTTACCACCTGCTTGACGCCAACCACCCCCGCGCCCAGCGTGAGCGCCAGCACGACGATCTGCACAGGGCGGGCGTAGAGCCAGCGCCAGCGGATCGGCTGCGGGCGAAGCGCCACCAGCAGCAGCCCAATCGCCACGCTCAGCGTCACAAACACCAGCGCGCCCGTCAACGGACTGCCCAACGCGGCGGTGATCGCATCGCGCGGCAGTTCCAGCAGATTGTGCAGGGCGATCACCAGGCCAACAAGGGTCAGCCTAGCGGCGCGCTCCCCGGTGGGAACTGCCAGCCAGGAACGTGTGGAGCGGGCCTCGTGGGCTGCTGGCTGTTCGCCTTTTGGATGCGCGTTGGCCGCTTGCCTGCGTGTCGCTTCTGTCGCCGTCACAATCTGCTTCTTCTCCTGAACTCCGCGATAATCAGCCTTCCCTCAGCCAACGGGCGGCGTCGAGCGCATGATACGTAATGATCAGGTCGGCTCCCGCGCGTTTGATGCCCGTCAGCGTTTCGAGGGTGGCGCGGCGCTCGTCGAGCCAGCCATTGGCTGCGGCGGCCTTGAGCATGGCGTATTCGCCGCTGACATTGTATGCGGCCAGCGGCAATCCCCAACGGTCGCGCACCCGCGCCAGCACATCCAGATAGGGCAGCGCGGGCTTGACCATCACCATATCCGCCCCCTCGGCGATGTCAAGCTCCACCTCGCGCAGCGCCTCGCGTCCATTCGCGGGATCCATCTGGTAGGCGCGTCGGTCGCCAAACTGCGGCGCGGACTCCGCCGCCTCGCGGAAGGGGCCATAAAACGCCGAGGCGAACTTGGCGGAATAAGCCAGAATCGGCGTCTGACTGAATCCTTGACTGTCGAGCGCCTCGCGCAGCGCCGCCACCCGTCCATCCATCATATCAGACGGCGCAACGATGTCGGCCCCCGCCGTCGCATGCGAAAGCGCCTCGCGCGCCAGCAGTTCCAGCGTCTCGTCGTTCTGCACCTCACCGTCGCGCACCAGGCCGCAGTGGCCGTGGCTGGTATACTCGCACATACAGACGTCGGTGATCACCACGAGTTCCGGCGTCGCCGCTTTGATTGCGCGGATCGCCTGCTGCACGGCGCCATGTTCGCTCCATGCGCTCGAGCCGATCTCATCTTTCTCCGCAGGAATGCCAAAGAGCAAGACCGCCCCCACACCCAGGCTTGCCACACGCTCCGCCACCCCGGCGATGGCGCTCACGGGCCACTGGCTCTGCCCCGGCATGGAGCCAATCGGCGCTGCTTCGGTGATGTTCTCGCTGACGAAGAGTGGATAGATGAAATCCGCCGGATCAAGCGTGGTCTCGCGTACCATCCGGCGCAACCCTTCGCTCCGCCGCAAACGCCGCAGACGTTGCGTGGGGAAACCGCCCGCGACCTGTGGTATACGCGGGGAAATCTCGTCGGCTGGCGCGTGTGTCGCTGTTCGTTGCGTGATGGTCTCATGCTCGCTGATCGCCATAGAATCGCCTCCTTCGTGTTATCGCCCTGTGGCGCGTGGATGCTAGCTCTGCCTAAATGGCAACATAATCAACGCGACGAGCGCGGCAATGGCGGGAATCAGGTAGAGCGCGCCAAGACCGTCGTCTTTTGCCTGGGTAAAGAAGTAAAAGGAGGCAATGCCAAACCCCGCGACGATGAGAAAGAGCAGCAGCGTACTCAATAATTTCTTCGACATGATCCTATCCGTGTGACCTTTTCCTCACCAGATGATGAGGATATGCAGATGGGCGCAACTTCGCGACAGATTCGCGACAGATT
>JAJPIU010000029.1 GCA_021324535.1 Pseudomonadota bacterium | reverse complement strand
GCGTCATTGGCGTCATTGGCGTATCGAGCGCAGGCCCCCAGGCGGAGATATGCTGAGGCGTCAGCGCGATCAACGGACGTTCTTCGAGCGCCATCGCGCGGTATTGCGGATAACGTGCGCGCAAGAGCGTCAGCGCATACGCGCGTTCCCCGGCATGTGTGGGGTCGTCCGGCGCAAGGATGTCGGCGTGAGCATGAATCAGCAGATACCCCAGCCGCGACCAATCGTCGTCGTAGCGGTCAACCAGCAGCGCAACCTCTGGCCGCGCCTGAATATTGCGTATACGCCGAAGCGCACGGTCACCAACGCGCTTGGGTTTCTCGTCGAGCGGCGTATAGATGCGCCGGAAACGCTCCTCATCGTAGGCATAGCACACAGGAACGAGCGACAGGCGCCCATTGGTATCGGCGGTGGCCAGCCGCGCCACACGCTGCGCCTGGATGAAGCCGGCTTGCGTTGGAGTCAGCCGGAAAGAAGCAGGCGCTTCATCGCTGTCGGATAGGGAAGTGGTTTGTGGATTCTCGGTTGTCTGAGACATGGGGAATCGTCTTTCTCGTCTGCTACAATCAAGGAAGGGAAGGCGAGGCCCACGCATGGAAAGACTCTTTATCAGTCTCCTCGCCTGTGTATGCCACACTTCCAAAAAGGATACGCGCCATGACAGAGAAAACGCAAGCGACCGGCACAGGAACATCTATGGGCGCCACAGACGTAGGACAGGAGGTACGCCAGCGCAAAGCAGAGCATGTGGCCGTCGCGCTCAACAGCGACATCGCCGCGCCACAAAGCGCTTCCTGGGCCGACATCCGGCTGATTCATCAGGCGCTCCCTGAGGTAGACATCGAGGAGATCGATACTTCCACGCCGTTCCTAGGCAAGACGCTTCGCCATCCCATCTTCATCTCCTCGCTGACTGGCGGCCACCCCGACGTGGCGGCGATCAACGAGCGGCTGGCGATCATTGCGCAGGAATATGGCTTGGCGATGGGTGTAGGCAGCCAACGCGCCGCGCTCGTCACGCCCGCTCTTGCCGCGACGTATGACATCGTGCGGCGACGCGCGCCCGATGCTTTTATCATCGCCAACGTCGGCGCGCCGCAACTGATAGAGCAGCGTGGCAAACCGGCCTTCACGGTACGCGAGGCGCGCGAGGCCATTGAGATGATCGACGCCGATGCGCTTGCCCTGCATCTCAACTTTTTGCAGGAGGCCGCACAGCCGGAGGGCGACCGCCGTGCGCGCGGCTGCCTTGCGGCGCTGGCTCAGGTGGCGGCGGAGGTTGGCGTGCCGGTGATCGCCAAAGAGACGGGCGCGGGCATCAGTTATGAGACGGCGCGCCAGCTTCGAGAGGCAGGGGTTGCTGCGATTGATGTGGGCGGCGCGGGTGGCAGCAGCATGGCGGCGATGGAGGCACAACGTGCGCAGGCGCGTGGCGACACCCGCACGGCGAATGTGGGCGCGCTCTTCCGCGATTGGGGCATCCCCACGCCGCTCAGCGTTGTCGAGACACGCCAGGCCGCGCCCGACCTGCCCATCACGGCGACGGGTGGTGTGCGTTCAGGGCTGGATGCGGCGCGCGCGTTGGCGCTTGGCGCAACGCTGGTGGGGATGGGCTTCCCGTTCCTGAAAGCTGCCAGCGAGGGCGAGGCGGCAGTGCGCGATTTCCTCGAGCAATTCCTGACGGAGCTACGGGTGGCGATGCAACTGACCGGCTGTGCCACGCTCGATGCACTACGACGTGCGCCAGTGGTGATCACAGGCGCGACACGCGAGTGGCTGGAGATGCGTGGCTTCGGCGATGCGCTACGAGCGATGGCGCGCCGCTAGCCTCCTTGATAGATAGTAACACATATTTTCTTCAAGAAATGGAGTCGGAACTCCAGCTTTTGCATGCCCTTGAAGAGGCACGCAAGCAACTCCATATCACGCAAGAAGAGGTGGCTACACGGATGGGCCGCCAGCGTGCGTCTATCACCCGCTTACTTAGCTCCGGCGAGAGCAATCCGACCCTTGAAACACTCACTGATCTGTTGATGGTTTTGGGAGTAACTGCCGACATCACTTTGCGGCGCTCTGCCGAGGGAGAGGCGCCCATACAAGTGACAAACGCGTTATGAATCCTGTGAGGTATAGGCAGCTAAACATACGGTATCCACTTGTGTCCGTCATGGCCATCGTGCCCATCCTGCGCATCCTGCGCGCCTGGATCGTCGGCGTCTTCTGGCGTGGGCGTATGGGCATGGCTAGTGTGATGATTCGCGCCGGTTGGCGTCTCGGCGCCAACCGGCCCGCGCAAGCGCGAGAGGCGTTCGATCTCGTTGCGGCGGTAGAGCCGTGTGCGACGGATGCCCTGACGATAGCTGTTCAGCAGGCCCCGACTGACATACGCATACAATGTCGCTGCCTTGACTCCCAACATCGCGCAAGCCTCTTGTGCGGTCAGGAACTCTTCGCCATCCATCACAATCATGCTTTCAGCCTCCACAGACGCCTTAGGCTACGTGTCGCATATCCATCTTGAAGGGCAGTATACGGCACAGGAGTAGCGTGCGTCAATGGGAGGACGGCAGCCAGCCGTTGATTCAGTTGTGGCGTGGGGAAGGCGCGCCCTATCGCCTGCCAAAAAGAAAACGCAAAAACTTCATAGGGCCGCTGTAGTATCCTAATCGGCGTTTTGTTCGCCGGACAGCATTTTGCGGCGCACGCATCCAGCGGGTGGCGGCATAAAAACCGCTGGCTTTCTTGATACGCCGTGTGGCTTTGGTCACTCCCAAAGCCGTTTTGAGCGATGGCCTGCGATAGCGAGGAAACACCTTAAATCGAGGCATATTGGCTACCCACTTTCTCATCTTCCAGATAGCAGGCGATTGAAACATCACAATATGAGTTACTACTACAACGATTTTCGTTCCTACAAGGTGACAAGGGCAGATGAGATCACCACAGGAAATCAATATGTTACAATACGCCCATGGCAAAGCTCATCACAAAAGGAGCGTAAGAAAGTGGACATATCACCTGAGCAAGAAGAGCTATTCAAATTTGTCTATGCTTCCCCAACCACAGATCACATACGTCGTCTGACCCCTGTCGAATTCGAGCAGTTCATCAGCTATCACTTCGCTCGCGACGGCCTGTATCATCCCAAACTTGTTGGTGGGCCAGGAGATGGTGGCGTTGACATCGAGCTATATGCCCGCGATGAGAATCTGCCAAGATTGTGTGGCTTGGTTCAGTGTAAACGGTTCCTGGCAGATAATGTGACCGCTGAGCAGATAGCTCCTTTGATTGTAGCCGCAGACGCTGCAAGGGTAGATCGTCGCTGTGTTTTTGCAACCTCAGGGTTTACTCCGTGTACCTTCTTGGACGATGGAGCGACGCTTGGCATATGCTATAGCCAGTTTGCCGCTGGCTGATCCGCCTATCCGTTGTATCGTACTAGATACGCCACCTGGCCTTGGGGTACGTTTTGGTGTGGCTTACTCCGAGATCGAGGAGATTTCAAGAAAGCGCAAGCTGATCAACACTCCGTGCTTTGGAGTCCGCACTCCGACGCTGCCAAAGATGTGCTGGAGTTAGCGAAGGAGGTAAGAAGACGTGTACACATACCCGCCAGCGCTGGTAACTGAGGCGCCAGAGATTGGTCAACCACACGCCATTTCAAATGAGAACGGCGCTGATATGACTGATGTGATCGAGGCGCAAGCGCAGGCTATTCTAGGTGAATTGGAACAGCTTGCCCCAGAGATACAACTTGCGATCTACACGCGCCTACTCAATGGCCTCAGCATAAAACTTACCTCTGGGGTCGTCACTATACCGCTCGTTCGGCGATCTGCTCGCCAAAGACACCCCGCAGCGTATCGCTGATCTCGCCAAGCGTCGCGTATGCCTCGACTGCTGCGATGATGCGTGGCAGCAGATTGTCTGTTCCACGCGCCGCCGATTCGAGCGCCGCCAGCGCCGCGCTCACCGCTGCGTTGTCTCGTCGTTCACGCAGCGCCGCCACCTTCGCCGCTTGCCGCCGCCCCGCCTCAGGGTCAACCCGCAGGATGGCAGGCGTCGGCTCGGCCTCTGTGCTGGCGAAGCGATTGACGCCGACGACAATGCGCCGCTGCTCCTCCAGGTCTTGCTGGTAGCGATAGGCCGCCTCTTCGATCTCGCGCTGAATGTAGCCCTGCTCGATGGCGCGCACACTACCGCCCAGGTCGTCAATCTTGGAGATGTACTCCCATGCCTGGCGTTCGAGATCGTCGGTCAGCGATTCCACATAATACGAACCAGCCAACGGATCAATCGTATCGGCGATGCCCGTCTCGTAGGCCAATATCTGTTGCGTGCGCAGCGCCAGCCGCACGGAGTCTGCTGTGGGTAGCGAGAGCGCCTCGTCGCGCGAGTTGGTATGCAACGATTGCGTGCCGCCAAGCGCCGCTGCCATCGCCTGATAGGCCGTTCGCACCACGTTGTTATCGGGCTGCTGGGCGGTCAGCGTGGAGCCTGCCGTCTGCGTATGGAAGCGCAGCAGCCAGGAGCGTTCGTCGCGCGAGTGGAAGCGTTCGCGCATGATCTTCGCCCACATGCGGCGGGCGGCGCGGAACTTCGCCACCTCTTCGAAGAAGATGTTATGCGAGTTGAAGAAGAACGAGAGTTGTCCGGCGAAGCGGTCTACATCCAGCCCGGCATCGAGCGCTGCTTGCACATAGGCGATCCCGTTGGCCAGCGTGAAACCGATCTCCTGCGCTGCGGTCGAGCCTGCCTCGCGGATGTGGTAGCCGCTGATGCTGATGGTGTTCCAGCGGGGAACCTCGTCGGCGCAGTAGCGGAACAGGTCGGTAATGATGCGCATGGAGGGCTGAGGCGGATAGATATACGTGCCGCGCGCGATGTACTCTTTAAGGATGTCGTTCTGCACCGTGCCGGAGAGCTTGCGCACATTGGCGCCCTGTTCCTTGGCGACGGCGATGTAGAGCGAGAGCAGGATGGCTGCTGTAGCGTTAATCGTCATCGAGGTGGTGATGTGCTCCAGAGGAATGCCATCAAACAGGGTGCGCATGTCTTCCAGGCTGGAGATCGAGACGCCAACCTTGCCCACCTCGCCCTCGGCCAGGGGATGGTCGGCGTCGTAGCCCATCTGCGTCGGCAGGTCGAAGGCGACGGAGAGGCCGGTTGTGCCCTGCTCCAACAGGTAGCGATAGCGTTGATTGGACTCCTCGGCGGTGGCATAGCCTGCGTACTGGCGCATCGTCCAGAGCCGCCCGCGATACATCGTTGGCTGCACACCGCGCGTATAGGGATACTCGCCGGGGAAGCCCAGCGCCTCGGCAGGATTCCATCCCGCCAGGTCTTCGGCTGTATAGAGCGGCTGCACGGGAATCTCAGAGCTGGTGGTGAAACGTGGTTCGCGTTCGCCCGACCGCTCGAAGGCGCGGCGATAGGTGGTCGCGCGCCACTCCTCGGCGTTCGTGGAAACGGTTGGGTGGGTATCGTTAGCGCCAGTATTATTGGCCTGGCTGGTTGGCGTAGTTGGCGTAGCGGATTTTGCGGAATGGGCGTCGTTGCTCATATATTTTCCCCTCTAGTGAGCGTTTTGTGTTCTCGTCACACAACGTAGCACGCCAGTGGGGCGCCTGACAACGCATTCCAGCGTTTCCGTAGCGCCAGTGTGCTCGTCGGCGAGTCTCCCAGGAGTAG
>JAJPIU010000244.1 GCA_021324535.1 Pseudomonadota bacterium | reverse complement strand
TGTGGTACTATCTTTGCGTGCTGCCGTTTGGCTGGATGTAAAGCAATGCTGAGCAAGAACAAGAAGAGGAGGCGCGTGGCATCCTACCACGCAAAGATAAACCCATGGCTACAAACTCACCCATTTCATTGGATAACCTGCGGTTCGACCGTCGTCTGCGCACGGCGTCGTCCGAGGGCTACTATATCATCGCCGATAAAACGCGGCTGGGCCTGATCGATCTGCACTTCGCCCCCGCAAGCGTGCAATGTACTATGATCCTCGAACACGAGCTTGAGCGCACGCAGCTTGCCCGTCTGATTGATCAGATTGACGAAGACCTTGTCCTCTCTGCCGATATTCCCCGCGATAACTTCGTTGTCACGGTGTATACCGGCAGAGAGGTTGGCTTGTTCTCCGACGACTTCCACGCCGATGACGATCAGGTGGCGCTCGACATCGGCGGCGAAGACGACGATAATGACGACGATGATGACATCGATCCTGATGAGATCGAGAACTAGCGTCGGTCCTAGCTTCTCTAGCTTATCGAGTAGAGCTTCACATCCTGGTAGGTTGCCGTGCCGTTGGTGCAGAGGCCGATATAGCCTGTGCTGAAGGCATTATCATACGCTGTGCCGTACTCAACGCCGTTGATGATTGGCGTGATCGCCGTGCCGTTGAACTTGACTGCCACGGTGAATTGGGTGGGCAACTGCGCTGACAGCGTGCCGGTACCATTGTGGATGTCGTGCCCTTTGCCGCTGGCGTCCACCGCGTAGATGCGGTAGGTTGGCAGGGAGCCGCCGCTGCCTGGTGTGATCTGCAAATAGTAGCCGGTGATATAAATCCCGCCGCCCGGCGCAGGATTACCTGAGCCTTCGCGGAACGCCAGTGAGATGGGATTCGAGCCGCTGGTTCCGGGCGTCACCGTCGCCTGATAGTACCCGTTCCCCAGCGCGACGTCCGAGTTTTGGTTTTGGATGCAGGCCAGCGCGCCGTTCGTGTTTGCTGTGATCGGCGTGTTTTGCTGCTGACCGTTGCAGTTGACGCTGGTATTGTTATCGGGCGTCCACCCGCTGTCGGTGGGATTGCAGATGGGCGCCGTCGCGCTATAGACAAGTGGGCCTGGTGGGGTCGGCGTTCCGCCTGGCGTTGTTGGAGACGGGGTTACTGTCGTGGTGGTGGTCGCTGTCACGGTTGGCGAGGGGGTGATTCCTGTGGTCGCCTGGTGTGTGACGGATACCGTCGCTGTTGGGCTAGTGTTCGCCGTCGGCTGGCCGCCAATTTTCGTCGCGCCATAGATCAGCCCGGCCAGCGCTGCCAGCAACAGAACCGATACCAGCACAGTCAACAACAAACGCCTCCCACTTCCGCCTGCTGTGGCAGGTCGTGGCTGGCGCGCTGGCCATTCGGGCGGCGGCCCTGCGTTGCGGGCCGCGCTGGCCGCAGGAAGTGGCGGTGGCGTGTTTATCTGTGTCGGCGCCGAGGTGATGCCGTTGGCGTCGCCCATGCCAGCCGCCCCACGCAGCGCCGTCGCGAACGCCTCGACCGAGGGATAGCGATCCTCAGGCTTCTTGGCAAGCGCCTTCTCTATGACACGCTGTACGCCTTCGGGGACGTTTGGATTGAACTGACGAAGCGGTGGCGGGGCTTCGTACATATGCGCGCGGGTCAGCGCCCCCAGGTCACCCTCAAACGGCGCGCGCCCGGCGAGCAACTGGTAAGCCATCACTGCGAGCGCGTACTGATCGCTGGCCGGTGAGATTTTGCCGTCAAAGACCTCAGGCGCCATGTAGGCGAACGTGCCGGTGATCTGCGTGCGCTGCGAGTTTGCCTCAAGCCCACGCGCCACACCAAAGTCGGCCAGCAGCATGCGCATGTGGCCATTCGGCTCGGTGCGGATCAGCACGTTGCCCGGTTTGACGTCTCGGTGGACGACGCCGCGATCATGCGTGTATTGCAGCGCGGCGGCCACCTGACTGATGATGTCTACGGCGAGGGGAACATCGAGCGGCAGGGTGAGCTTGCGCGAGGAGCGCCCGCGAATGGCGTCGGTGAGCGATCCTTCCGGGGCGTATTGCATGATGAGATAAAAATAGCCATCCTCCACGCCGCTATCATAGACGGGAAGGATGTTGGGATGATCGAACTGCCCCAACAGCGCCACCTCGCGCTCGAAGCGCCGCCCAATGTCGGCGATCTCGCTTGGATTATAAGATGTGGTATCGGGTCGAACGATCTTGACGGCCACCTGACGATTTCCGACGCGAATTTGCTCGGCGAGGTAGACCTCACCCATACCGCCTTCGCCAATTTTACGGATAATCCGGCAGCCGCCGAGTTCGCGCCCTTCAAGATTGAGCATGCGTACCTCCGCACTTCCGACAACAGTCTATCTCTCTATACGGTTCATCGCCCGTTCTTGTACACATCCCAACTATAGCAAAAATCGCGTAAGGGCGATCCGCTGGGCGAGCGGCTGGCAAAGGTGGCGTGCGAGCAAAACATCCTGCTGATGCTCTGCAATCAGTGCGCGACGGAGCGCGGGCCGACAGAGCCAAACGGCGAGGGTGGCTACACGCCGCGCGACGTGGTGGATGGCGTGTGCGTCGGCTGCTTCCCCGATCTCTACGCCGCGTTGATGGGCAATCTGCCGGATCAGGTGATCACGCTGTATCTGTGATGGGCGTGCGCAGGCGGGCGACGTGGATAGGCGGGCGGTTGAAACCGCGCCTAGAGGCTGCCGCCACAAAGGCCGCCTGCGTGGCCTCGTCTGAGGCAAAAAAGATTGCCAGGGCGCGCCACCTCATACGGCATGGTATGCAACGGGCGCAGATCGAGTACCGCCATCCCTGGCGGCGTGTCTCTTCCAACGTAGCGCCGTCGGCTGCCCTATGTGACGTCGCTTGCCCCAGTCGAGTACCGCCGCTCTCCAGAGCGGCCCAACGCAGTTGGCCCAGGCGTCGTATGGCAAGCGGGGCGCGCGTATGATCAGCCGCCTGCTACTCCCACTGATTATCCACTATTCAGGTAGCAGCGGGCCATAGACAGTCCAACCGCTTTTGTTGTTCGGCCCCTCGCTATCCAATACGCCTGTTTGTATACTTGTGGGCAACACGTTGTCTGCCAGGTGTTTCCACGTCTCCAGCTTATCTGGGAAATGCTGAGCGATGATGAGGTCTAGCGCCTGGCGGGCCGCGATGACAAGGAACAGGCGTCGCATACCAAATTGCGCCAATTCTTCCAGGCGTTGCGCTA
>JAJPIU010000085.1 GCA_021324535.1 Pseudomonadota bacterium | reverse complement strand
TCCTCGCCTGGTCCGTGTGGCGCCGCCGTCACCAAGCGCGAGCCAGGCGGGGTCATTACCAGCGCCGCCTGGCGATCACCGCCATATAACTGCAACTGTAATATTAGAGAGCAGATGGTGGTAATGGCCTGTTTGTACGTGAGGAGAAATATTCTCTTGTTCGAAGGGACTGCTAGGCCACCTCACGGCCAAGGATGAGATCGAGCAGGATAGGATATACATACGCGACGCGCTGATTCGGCTGGCGCGGATCGATGATGTCGTGGCCTAGATGCGCGCTCTTGGGGAAGGTATACGTCTTGACCGCTGCGCCGTGCGCCCGCCATCGATCCGCCAGATGGGTGGCCATCAGGCTGTTGATGGCATCGTCGTTCTGGTTGAGTATCATGATGATCGAATGGGTGGCGGGCGGCGTGGTCTGCGCCGCGCGCATGACATCCGCGCCCATCCGCATCACGGTCGCCAGGCTGCGGGTGGAAAAGCCGTAGTAGCCATAATCCGGGCCAGCCTTGAACGGGCGGATGCTCTGCGTCATGATGTTGGGGATAGTTGAGAAGATGTTCATCACCGCCCGATTCGCTCCATCGTTGATGGGCGACGGAAGCTGCGGGAGGATGCCCAGCAACGGAGCGATCACTACGGCGAGGTCAATCCCCGTATGAAACTGCGCCAGCCATGCGGCGATTGTTGCGCCAGCGGAGATGCCCAGCACGGTGACACGCCTGCCAAGCCCCTGGGCGATGTTGGTCACATTCTCACCGTAAGCTTTGAGTTCTTCTACGGTCAGCCCGGCCAGCGCCTTGGTGTTGCGGTCGGCCAGGCCGTTGCGCGGCTGGCGCGGGATCAGCACGTTGTAGCCGCGTTCATAGAGCAGCGGCGCGAAGTCGCTGAACTGCTCCGGACAGTTGGTCATACCGTGGATCAACACGATGGCGTTCTCGGTCTGTTGGCCGTGGGTCAGCGCGCGCGAATGGCAGACAGAGTTGACATCGGGGCCGTCGAGCGCCTCCAACGCGGCAATCTGCTCCATCGCTGTGGCATAGTCGAATGTTTGCGCCATCATGACACCTCCTCTTCGCCGGATTCTTCGCTCTCTTCGTCTATCTCTACTTCATCTTCGGCCAGCGGAACCTCCTCGGCCAGCGGAGCCGTTCCCCAGAGCGCAGGCGCAGTGGGCGCCTTCTGCGTGACAGGCGCGGCCTGCCTGAATTGCACTGGTCGTGGGGGAATCTCGAAGCCACGTCCGCTCAGTAATTCTTCGATGGTGCGAATCTGGATGCGCGGCCACTTGTGGTCGCCATGCGGGCCGGGCCAGAGCGTAGACGTATAGAAACCCGCGCTATTGGCCTCATCCTTCATATCGCGCGTGGGAGCTTCCAGGCAGATATACAGGCCAAGCGCAGCTTTCTCACGATCCAGCACGCCTTTGAGATCGCGGATGTGCGACGAGGTGACATGCCCGCTTTTCACCTGGACGATGATCGTTTCGCGTTTGCGGTTTGTTCCGTCAAGAAACGAGATGATCCCATCTATGCCCTTATCCGCCCCCTTCTTGGACTTTTGCTCCTGGCCCTGCGCGGTGGCCTCAAGCAGCGAGACCGCCCAATATTGGAACTGGTAGCGATCATCCAGCGCAAGCTGGCGCGCGCCCGCCACATCGGTCGGCTCGCCGATCACCCGATACGCCTGGTTGGCGTCGAGGCCAAACATGGATTTGAGGCGGCTTTTCATCAGCGAGATCGCCAGATGGGTGATGTCAATTCCCAGCCAGTGGCGGCCAAGCGCCTGCGCCGCACAGATCGCCGTCCCACAGCCGCAAAAGGGATCGAGCACGACTTCGCCCGGATTGCTTGACGCAGCGATGATGCGTTCGAGTAGCGTCAGCGGCTTTTGCGTGGGGTAGCCCAGCCGCTCCTGCGCCATCGCGTTCACTGGCGGAATATCATCCCACACGTCTTGCAGCGGCACACCCGGCATCTCATCCAGGTAGCGGATATATTCCGGCATACCTGATTTCGTAAAGCGGATACGTCCAGCCGCCAGCAGCGCATCCATCTTATCCTGCGTCAGCGACCACATCCGCCCTTGCGGGGGGCGTTTGCCCTGCCACTCATAGATGCCCGCGTTTGAGCCATGACCTGGGGCTGTGAGGTTATCCAGCCTATAGCGGCGACCTTTGTCGTCAGTCAGGCGGTAGTGACTGGTGGTGTACTCCTTGGAGTAGGGAGCATAAACCGTGTTCCAGGTGTACTCATCGGATTTACTGTAGAACAGCACGATGTCGTGGATACGTCCTGGGCGCTTGGGGTCGTTGTGCGCGGAGGTGCGCTTCCAGACGATCTCGCCACGGAAGTTGGCCGGGCCAAAGATCGCATCCAGCACGACTTTGAGGTAGTGGCTGGCGCTGGGGTCGCAGTGGAGATAGAGCGAGCCGGTCGGCTTCAGCACGCGATGCAGTTCGATCAGCCGCTGCGTCATCATCACCAGATACGCCGTCAGATCGTTCCGCCCGATAAACGAGACCAGCGCATCGAGCATCCTGGCGACATCTTCGGGCGCGCCGGTCAGTATCTCCTCGCGGGCGCGGTTGGCGCCGTCATCCCAGTGCCAGGTATCGGTGAAGGCTTTGATCTGCGCGGCTGACTTCTGACCCGATTGCTCACGAAAGATCACGTTGTAGTCGGCGTTGGAATTGAATGGCGGATCGAGATACACCAGGTCAACGGAGTTCGCGGCGATGTGGTGGCGGAGGATGTCGAGATTGTCGCCATAGTAAAGCGTATTCGTCGGCTGATCCGGCATATAGGCAAATCCTCTCCCTGACGCATGTGTTGTGCAGTTACTATACAACAGAAGCTCCCGCCGCAGCGGGGGAGGGTCAGGGGTAATGAGGGGACGGTGGGCTGCCCAGATATGGTACGCTATACATGCCATTTTGCCACACGACACAGCCATCCGGAGAAAGCACACCATCCATGCCAAAGCGAACCACCACCAGCGCCAAAACGCCTGATACATCCACTACCACATCACCACATTCCAATCGCGACGCTACCCCAACCATCATCGTTGTTGGGCTGGGGCCAGGGCGCTGGGAAGACCTCACCATCGAGGCGCGCGAAACGTTGGAGCAGGCTACAAGCGTTCTCTGCCGCACCACGCGCCACCCCACCGTAGGCGCCCTGCGTGCGCGCCGCCCTGACCTTGCCATCGAATCGTTTGATGAACTCTATAACACGGCGGAGAGCTTCGCCGACCTCTATCCCTCGATGGCGCGGCGGCTGCTCGACCTGG
>JAJPIU010000105.1 GCA_021324535.1 Pseudomonadota bacterium | reverse complement strand
GGCTGCCCGCCGACGCCCGATATGCTGCTCTATGGGCTGAACCTCTTGCAGGAGAAGATTCGCAAGCACATTCCGCCTCCGCCCGATCCGCTCTCCTTCGCGGAATCGCGCTATCTTGGCAGCGAAGACTAGGCGTTGAGGAGCAGACAGAGCATGACAACCGACGAGACAAGGGGTACACAGCTAGAAAACGCGCCGCTGCTGGCGACGCCGGTAAACCCGCTGGCCGAGGCAACCGTCGCCTTCCTGCGCGATAGCTTTGGCGACGCCGTGCTCAACGTCGTCGAGCATCGTGGCGAGGTGACCGTGACGCTGCAACCAGACACACTGCCGCAGGCGTGCCAGGCGCTCCGTGACGCGCCGCATCTGCGCTACAACTTCCTGGCGGACATCACCGCTGTGGATTGGCTGGAACGTGAACCGCGTTACGACGTGGTGTATCACCTGCTCTCGCTTGAGACACGCGCCGTGATCCGGCTGAAAGCACAGGTGGGCGACGAGACAAATCCCGACCCGGAGCTACCCAGCGTGATGGGCGTCTGGCCCGCCGCCGACTGGTACGAGCGCGAGATATATGACCTCTTTGGCATCCGCTTCACAGGACGGGCTGAACTGACCCGTATTCTGATGCCGACCGATTGGGTGGGCCATCCCTTGCGCAAAGACTATCCGCTGTCGGGTTTCCAGTTGCCCGATCCGCATTGGGGTGGGCAGGCGCCACTGGCGCAACCCCTGCCGGAGGGCATCGGCGCGCTGACGTTGCGCACCCGCGATGGCTCGGAGCAGGCGAATCTGCGGCTGCCCGATCAGGAGGGGGATGATGCAGGCGAACGAGCGGGCGGTTGAAACCGCCCGCCAACTGACCGCCCGCTGACGATCTTAGCCACAAGGATACATATATGCAGGTAGACGAAACGACACGGCTCGATGTGGAGGAGAACGAACTCCTGGAGAACGGCGTGCGCCGCGATACCATGACCGTCAATATGGGGCCGCAGCACCCCTCCACACATGGCGTCTTGCGGCTCATTCTTACGCTGGACGGCGAGACCATCGTCAAAGCCGTTCCCGATATTGGCTACCTGCATACCGGCATCGAGAAGACCGCCGAGTCGAAAAGCTACTTCAAGGCGCTGGTGCTGACCGACCGCATGGACTATCTCGCGCCGCTCTGCAACAACCTCGCCTACTCGCTGGCAGTGGAGAAGCTGCTGGGGATAGACGTGCCTGAGCGCGCGAAATATGCCCGTATCATCCTGGCCGAGCTTCAGCGCATTGCCAGCCATCTCGTCTGGCTGGGGTCGAGCGCGCTCGATCTTGGCGCGCAGAGCGTCTTCCTCTACTGCTTCCGTGAACGCGAGCTGATCCTCGACATCTTTGAGTTGTGTTCCGGTGTGCGGATGATGACGAGCTACATCATGCCGGGCGGCTTGCAGGCCGACCTGCCCCCCGGCTTCGAGGGCAAAGTGCGCGATTTCTTGCGCATTTTCCCCTCGCGGCTGCGTGAATATCACGACCTGCTGACGAATAACCGCCTCTGGGTGGATCGCACGAAGGGCGTCTGCGTGCTCTCCGCGGAGGATGCGCTGGCCTACGGCTGCACAGGGGCTACGTTGCGCGGCAGCGGGATCGCCTACGACGTGCGCAAGGCTTTTCCGTATGGCGGCTACGAGCGGTTCGCGTTCGATATTCCCGTCGGCTCCAATGGCGACGTATACGACCGCTATTTGGTGCGGATGCTGGAGATGGAGCAGAGCCTGCGCATCATCCAGCAGGCGTTGGATGGGCTGCCGGGTGGCGCCTGGCAGGTGGCCGACCGCAAGATCGTGCCGCCGCCCAAGTACGAGGTTTCGTCAAACATGGAGGCGTTGATCCACCACTTCAAGCTTTATACCGAGGGCTATCGTCCGCCTGTCGGCGAGGTCTACGTCCGCACGGAATCGCCAAAGGGCGAGCTTGGCTTTTATCTGGCAAGCGACGGTGGATCTAAGCCCTATCGGATGCACGTTCGCGCGCCGTCGTTCGCCAACTTGCAGGCGTTGCCGAAGATGATCGAGGGAAGCCTGTTGGCCGACGTGGTGGCGGCGATTGGCAGTATTGACATCGTTCTCGGAGAGGTGGATCGCTAAATGATCAGCGAAGAGGTCAAGGCGCGGCTGCGCGAGGTGGCCGCGCGCTATCCACAGGCGCGGTCGGCGATGCTCCCTTGCCTGCATATCGTGCAAGACGCCGAAGGCTACGTCACGCCTGAGGGCATTCTCGCGGTGGCCGAGGCGATTGGCGTCAAGCCTGACGAGGTGGAGTCGGTCGTCACGTTCTACTCGATGTATCACCAGGAACCCATTGGCAGAACGGTGATCAAGGTCTGCACAAGCATCGCTTGCTATCTGCATGGCTGCGACGAGACGCTGGCCAAGCTGGAACGGCGATTAGGCATCCAGAAGGGACAAACAACCCCTGACGGACGTTATACCCTTGAGGGGGTGGAATGTCTGGCCGCCTGTGGCATGGCTCCCGCCGTGCAGGTAAACGGCGAGTTCGCCGAGCAGATGACGCCTGACAAGACCGACGCGCTGATAGACACGCTTGAGCAGCACGGCCCAGGAGCAATCCGCAACTACTGGCGGCAGATCAGCGAGGGGCGCGGCATGGCGACAGAGACGACGCTCGGCTCTGTAGGCGCCACAGCGGAGACAGGCGCGCCAGCCAGCAATGGCAACGGAAACAACGCCCAGACAACAGGCGAGACGAAATCGCGCGGACAGCGCCAGAAAGGCAGCCGCTAATTATATGGCTGAGACGATTGAACAGGCGGCCCCGACCACCCTGCCGCTTGGCCCTTATCCGCGCATCGTCATGAAAGACTTTGACGTCCCCAACATAGACCAGATAGAGGTCTATCGCGCGCATGGCGGCTACGAATCGCTGACGAAGGCGCTGGCAAACTCCAAACCTGAAGAGGTCATGGAGGAAGTCAAGCAATCCGGCTTGCGTGGGCGCGGTGGCGCTGGCTTCCCCACCGGCCAGAAGTGGAGCTTCCTGCCACCGCTTGGCGCGAAGCCACGCTACCTGTGCGTCAATGCGGACGAGAGCGAGCCGGGCACCTTCAAGGATCGCATGATCATGGAGGTCTCGCCGCATCTGCTGGTCGAGGGGACGATCATTAGCTCCTACGCCACAAGCGTTCACCATGCGTTTATCTACATTCGTGGCGAGCTACCCTTCGCCGCGCGCCAGGTGGAGCGCGCAGTCAACGAGGCGTATGACGCCGGACTGCTTGGCAAGAACATCCAGGGCAGTGGCTTCGACCTCGACATCACCGTCCACCAGGGCGCAGGCGCGTATATCTGCGGCGAGGAGAGCGCGCTGCTGGAATCGCTGGAAGGCAAACGCGGCTATCCACGCCTGAAACCGCCGTTTCCCGCTGTGGTGGGTCTCTATGGCGGGCCGACGGTGATCAACAACGTCGAGACGATGGCGACAGTTCCAGGCGTGCTACGGGTGGGCGCACAGACCTACGCGGCTTATGGCACGGAAAAGAGCAAAGGCACACGCATCTACTGTCTGAGCGGCCATGTCAACCATCCAGGCAACTATGAACTCCCGCTGGGTACACCGTTGCGCACATTGATCGAAGACTTCGGCGGCGGCGTGCGGCTTGGCCGCAAGGTAAAGGCCATCACGCCGGGCGGCTCCTCGGCGCCATTTTTATCGGCGGATCAACTCGATACGCCGCTTGACTATGAGGCAGTGGCTGCCGCCGGCTCGATGCTTGGCTCAGGTGGAGTGATCGTGCTGGACGACCAGACGTGCATCGTCGGCGCGGCGCTACGCATGACGGAGTTCTATCGCGATGAATCGTGCGGCAAGTGCACACCCTGCCGCGAGGGGACGTTCTGGCTTGTGCAGTTGCTCGAACGGCTCGAAGAGGGCCATGGCAAAGAAAGCGACATCCCGCTGTTGCTTGACATCTGCGACAACATGGTGGGTGGCAAATGCTTCTGCCCATTGGGTGACGCCGCCACTGCCAGCATCGTCAGCAGCATCAAGCTCTTCCGCGATGAGTATATCCATCATGTGCGCACGGGCGGCTGCCTCGTCGGGCCAAAGGCGCGCAGCTAGGGATTGAGTGATATGCGTTCTGACAAGGTACCCAGCCGCGACGAATACATCGATCAGCTCATTGAGAGTTCCCTACGAGACGGTGAGCGCGTGTACGCCTTTGGCGTGCAGCTTCGCCAGAAGTTCATCGCTGCCCATGGCTACCTCCCTGAAGATTCGACGACGCCGCGTGTTCCCGTCACGGTAGACGGCCCAGTGGATCGCGACGAGTACATGGCGCGCGAGTATGAGCGCGAACACGGCGAGGAAGAATAGGGAGCGCGACGCTACTTGTCTGGCGTCTGTCGCTTTGATACATACTATGTAGCATCCTCCAGCCCACGAAGGTGGGCTTTGCGGCGCAGCCCTTAGGCGCAATTTCAACCGCCCGCCTGCCAGGCATACGACACGCGCCGCCAGGGACGGCGGCGGTACTTTAAGCTCCCCTTGCGCCAGTAGCATGATCCGGTACATGATGTGGTACTATAGGCACGACATGCGCGTACACGATGGAGTGGCGCGCCTGCGCAACGAGAGAGCAGGGTGAACTCACATACAATGGAGGGCAAGTGGTCATGGCGATACGGGTGGGGATAACAGGCGTTGGCATGGTGACGCCGCTAGGAAACGACGTGGCGACGACCTGGCGCAATATCTGCGCGGGCCAATCAGGCGCCGGGCCAATCACACGATTCGACGCCAGTGACCAGGATGTGCGATTTGCCGCCGAGGTCAAAGACTTCAACCCCCTTGACTGGATGGATCGCAAAGAGGTTCGTCGCTCCGAGCGTTTCACGCATTATGCGATGGCAGCCACCCGCCAGGCGCTCGATGATTCTCGTCTCGACATTGCGCCAATCCGCGATGAGGTGGGCGTGTTGATTGGGTCTGGCAGTGGCTCGCTGGATATGCTGCAAAGCGAGTTCAGGACACTGCTCTATGAAGGGCCAGATCGCCTCAGCCCGTTCGTCATTCCCGTCATGCCCGCAGATATGGCGGCGGCCACTGTCTCGCGTCTGCTGGGTGCGCGCGGCCCGTGTTTCTCCACGACCTCGGCCTGCGCGACGGGAGCCAACGCTATTGGCGAGGCGGTGGAGATGATCAAGCGGGGCGACGCGCGTGCGATGATCGCTGGTGGCACAGAAGCCTGTGTGGTTCCGATCAGCATTGCGGCCTTCGCCAAGATGCAGGCGCTCTCGAAGCGCAACGACGATTATGCGCATGCCAGCCGCCCGTTCGACAAAACGCGCGATGGCTTTGTGATGGGCGAGGGCGCGGGCGTGGTCATTCTCGAAGAGATCGAGGCGGCGAAAGAGCGCGGCGCACACATCTACGCCGAGGTGATCGGCTACGCCACTACCTCAGACGCGCACCATATCACTGATCCTGCCCCCGGTGGCGCGGGGCTGGCGCGGGCAATTCGGCGCGCGCTCCAGAAAGCCGAGATTGCTCCGGAGCAGGTAGAATACATCAACGCACACGGCACCTCAACGCCGCCAAATGATCGCAACGAAACGGCTGCCATCAAAACGGTCTTTGGTGAGCACGCCTATAAGCTGGCGATCAGCTCCACGAAATCCATGACGGGCCATATGGTGGGCGCCGCTGGTGGCGTCGAGGCGATCTTCACGGCGCTTGCGTTGCGCGACGGCGTGTTGCCGCCGACCATCAACTACGAATACCCTGACCCTGAGTGCGACCTTGATTACGTTCCCAACCAGATGCGACGCGCGCCCATTCAATATGCGATCTCCAACTCGATGGGCTTTGGTGGCCACAACGCCGTGTTGGTGTTGCGTCGCTACGAGGGGTAGCGCGGATGGCGGCTGGCGCGCCTGCTGGCCCAAATGCGCCAAATGGGTCAGGCGGCGCACACGACGACACTCCGGCGCCCGCCGCTTTGCTTCGGCTGCGCGAGGGCGATGTGGTGCGTCTGTGTGGCCTGATCGCCGCCGCTCACGGCCTTGACTACATCGCTCACCATGCCGTCGGACGTCCGCGTCGCGAGGGAGCGCGCCTGCTGGCAAATCTCCCCACCGCGCTCGATAGCCAGGCGGACGAATCGGATGCCACACAGCCAACCTGCGAGGTCTGGGCCGAACTCATCGAGCCGCCTGACGCCGACCGCGTGACTAGCCGCGCACAGGGCAAACCCATTGCGCTACGCTGGGGATGCTCGGTTCATGCCAGCCCTTCTTCCCAACGCCTGGGATGCGAACACGTCGCCGCGCTGCTCACTGCGTGGCTGCGCGCTCCCGGCGACTTTCGTTCGACTACTGCGCTGCCTCCTCAGCCACTTGCGCCAGCCATACCCCACGCAGAATCTCAAACAACCGCTAACTCCTCTACTACACCTCAGCGCGACGCGCCGTTCACGCTGGCTGGCGAACTTGGACGCCTGAACGCGCGTGACGCCTGCGAACTGGCGGAGCGACTGGCGCGTGTGCTGACGCCACCAGAAAACATCGCACACCCTCCGACGTTTGACGACGCCAACGCCGCCCGCAGGTTTATCGAGGCGACCCTCACTGACGCACAGGCGTTGCGCATGGCGCTCACACGGCTGGAACCAGGCGCCCGCGCGACATTCAACGATCTCATGCTGATGGGAGGAACAATTACCGCAGGCGATCTGGCGACCTTGCAAGAACGCGCAGGACGTTTTCCCAGCGACGGCCAGCGCGATTTGCTGATCCTCGAACGCTTCGGGTTGGTCTTCCGGGCGTTCCAGCCGCTTGCCAGCTCACCAACGCCTTCCTCTACCTCTACGCCGCAACTTCATCAAATCGCCGGTTGGCGGATCGCGCCGGAGCTACGCGCCTGTGCGCCGGTTGCGCTCTTACCTGCGCCAGTATCGCAGGCGCCGGAAGAACAAATGAGGCAGTCTGCTCAACCCAGCGGGCGGCGTGCGCTGGCGTCGCCGCGTCAGCTCTGCCTGGCGTTGGCGTTACTTGCGCGGGCGCCTGCGCCGCTTGGCCCGTTTGGCGCACCCTATGCTCAACGCGACCATGCGCAGATGAGTGAAAGGCAAGCAAAAACAGACGCGCGAATGCAAACGCCCGGCGCCTCACCTCTGGCGCCTGGCGACCTCCCCCAGGCGCAACTGACGCGGCTGGCGCGCGCCGCCGGATTGACGCCAGGGCTTGCCCGCATGGCGCGGCGCATCTTGCTATGGGGACGCGAGCAGGCCCCGGGGCAGCCGCTGACCGACCTCGCCAGCGCGCCGCTGGATGAGCGTGCGCTTGCTCTTCGCGCAGGGTTCGATCTCTGGCGCGGGGCGTTCTCAGCGGTTGACCTGCTCGATCTCACAGATGGCGAGGCGCCGGAGGGAGGCGTCACGCGTATGCGCTACGATGTGCGCCATCCCGCGTTCCGGCCAGCCGCGCTTGCCGGCGAGGCCGCCGCCGCACGTGAGTTCGTTGTTGGGCTGCTCACCCATGCTCAGCCAAACATCTGGTATCGCCTCGATGACCTGCTAGCGTTGATCTGGCGTATTCATCCGCTGTTTTTGCGCGGACGACAACAGACCTATGCTCCCCCTGTCTGGCTCTTGGAGCGTATCGCCGATGGACGACCGTTGCGCCCCACCGTGCGAGAGGAGTGGCTGGCGAGCGAGGGCGTGTACATACGCGCGCTGCTGGCAGGCCCCCTGCATTGGTGGGGCGCGCTCGATCTGGCCTTCGACGCCGCACCGCCCAGGCGGCTCAGCCATATTCGTCTGACACGCTTCGGCGCGTTTCTGCTGGCCCCCTCGCCAACGCCAATAGACATCGCACAGGCCAACCAGGAGATAAGCGACCGCTGGGGCGAGGCGCTGCTGACCACACGCGACGGCGCGCTGGCGGTTCATCCGTTGGCAGTGAGCGCCGCACAGCTAGAAGGGCTGGCGCGCTGGGGACGCCCAGTACGCATCGCGGGCGGTCGCCTGCTCTACGCGCTGAGCGCCGATCTGGCTGCCGCCGCGTTTGATCAGGGGTTGGAGCCGGACGACGCAGTGCGCATGCTTAGCGCACGCGGATACGTCGCCGAGACACTGCTCAACCGGCTGCGTCCCTGGCGCGCCAGCTACGGCGCGGCCCGCATTGAATCCGGCTGGGCGCTGATCGAGGCGCGCGATGAGCCGACGCTACGCGAGGCGCTGGCCGCCGCGCCGGAGATCGCCGCACGCGCGCGACTGCTTTCCCCCACACAGGCGTTGCTTAGGCCAGATGATCTGGCTACACTACGCGCCGCGCTCACCCGACGTGGGATGGCGCTGTGAGGTGTCTATTGAACGACGGGCGAGGCTTCGACATTTCCAGTGAGTGATACCTGCCATTTCAGCTTGCCAGCCGCCGCGTCCAGCGCATAGAACGAGCCATCGTGCGAGGCAAAGAACACAACGCCATTCAGCACAGCCGGCGACGAGCGCACCATATCGCTTGCGGTAAACGTCCAGAGCAGCTTGCCGGTCGTTGCGTCCAGGGCGTACAGACGCATATCGTCCACGCCGATGTAGACCGTACCATTTGCCACAGTGGGCGAGCCATAGCCGGAGATTGCGCCGCCCGTCGTATAGCGCCAGAGCAGCTTGCCGGTCGTCGCGTCCAGCGCATAGAGCGTGTGGTCTTCCGAGCCGACATACGCGACGCCATTGGCGATAGTGGCGCCTCCCTCTAATGGCAGTGACGTTTTGTACTTCCATTTCAGCGCGCCCGTCGTGGCGTCGAACGCATAGAGCGCCCCATCGTCGGCGCTCACATACACCAGCCCGTTCACCACAGTGGCGTCGCCATTCGCTGCGTCAGCGGATAGCGGCGTATGCCAGCGTAGTTTCCCTGTGGCGGCGTCGAGCGCATAGACGCCGTTATCCACGCCGCCCGCGCCAAAATAAACGGTACCCCGCGCCACGGCAGGAGCCGAATACAGATGATCTTTGGAATTGGGCATCTGGAAGCTCCAGAGATGTGCTCCGCTGGACGCTGTGAGCGCATCCACAGAGCCAATATCTGAGGTATAATAGACAATGCCGTTTGCCAGCGCCGGATAGCCATCCACCGGCGCCGGGCGCATGAACCGCCAGACTTGCTTGCCTGTCGTCATGTTGATGGCGTAGGCGTAGCCGTCCTGTGAGGCAGTGTAGACTATCCCATTATCAGGCACTGGCGTTGTATACGTCGCGCCCATCTGAAACGTCCAGCGAGTCGCGCCCGTTTGCGCGTTCAGAGCCACCAGCGAACCGAGACTGCTGCTCGGATCGGCGCCAACGTAGATGGTATGCGCGGCAAAGCTGGCGCCCAGCGCAGGGGTAGTGGTAGGCTGCATGTTGTGGATTGCCTGACCGCATGCAGCAAGCGCGAGGGCCAGCAGGATACCAGCTATCAGCAAGCGCAGCGCCGGTAAGCGGGTATCAACGATATGGCGCACATTTCGCACGGTATGCTCCTTGCTGTTGTGAGTATGAATCTTGGCATGGCGCTCAATGGCAGGCACACCAGGCATACCGCGTAGTAAACGCGCGAGAGACGAGGTTGTCTATCCCCGCCTGGTATCCTACTGGTATCCTAACTTTTCGACTGACATTCCACCTCAGTATTTACGCAGGAGGGTATCGTGCCAGAGCAAAGCGACACACCACCGGAGGACGCCGCGCCACAAACGCATCTTCAGGCAACGCAGACCTATGCGCCCACCACCTGGGGGCGCTATATGCTGGCGTGGGGCGCGCGCACCTACGTGATGGGCATTCTCAACATCACGCCCGATTCGTTTTCGCTGGATGGCCTGCTCAGCGAGGGCGCCTCACAGGAGGAGATTATTCGCCAGGCCATCGCCAGAGGACGCCAGATGGTCGCCGAGGGAGCCGACCTGATTGACGTGGGTGGTGAGTCTACACGCCCCGCCACAGTAGGCGCCGAGCCATTGGACACAGAAACCGAACACGCGCGCGTGGTTCCGGTCATCGAGGCGCTTGCGGCGACGCTTCCCGCCAATATCCCCATCTCGGTTGACACCTATAAGGCTAGCGTCGCCGAGGCTGCGCTCGACGCAGGAGCCGCGCTCGTCAACGACATATCGGGCTTGCGCGCCGACCCGGAGATGGCCTCGCTGGTCGCGGCGCGCGGCGTTCCCATTGTGTTGATGAGCAATCTGCGCGGCGTGACCCGGCGCGATCCCGCGCGCCCGCTGGTGGATGTGACATATCGGCTGGCGGGCAGCCTTGAACGCGCGCTCGACGCGGGCATCCCCTGGGATCACATTATCCTCGATCCAGGGATTGGCTTTGGGCTGGTCGGCGCCGAAAATCTGCGCGTGCTGAAGGAACTGGGGACGTTGCGTGCTCTTGGGCGTCCGTTGCTGGTGGGAACCTCGCGCAAGTCGCATATTGGTTTGGTGTTGGGAACACCAGTGCAAGACCGGCTGGAAGGCTCCGCAGCGACCGTCGCGCTCAGCATCGCCCAGGGAGCGGATATTGTGCGGGTGCACGACGTGAAGGAGATGGCGCGGGTGGCGCGGATGAGCGACGCGATTGTACGGGGCTGGCAGGAGAGACCAGGCTGAGGAACAACCCTATGGCGTGGCCGTCGTTGCGGGCGTTCCGGTTCCCGCCGGAGTGGTAGGCGTGACAGGCGGAGTGGTGGGCTGAGTTCCACTGGTGGAGGTGGGCGGCGCGCTGACTTTGGGCGTCGTCAGCACATGGTAGCCAAAGGCGACGCCAATCCCCAGGACAAGCGCCAGGATAAGGATGCCAAGCGCCTTCCCAAACGAGAGGCCACCGCCCGAAGGAGGCGCGCCCGCCGCGTTTCGGCCGCTGCGCGCATTGGCCGCGCCATAGGAGCCCTGTGCGCCACGTCCACTACGTCCACCACGCGCCGCGCCTACAGGAGCGGAGAACGGCTCGTCGCCCCACAAACCACCGCCAGCGCGGCCAGCGCCGCCGGAACGACGGCTACGCGCATCACCCCAGTCATCCACAGGCGGCGCGTTGCGCGTGGCCGAACGGGGCGCAGGCATGCCATAGCCGCTACGATTGGGATTCGAGCGCGCCGTGCGGACGCCTCGGTCGCCATAGTCGTCGCGCGGGCTGCGTGGGGGTACACTTCGCCCGTTACGGCGTGGGCGCTCGTCGTCCCAGTCGTCGCGGGAGGAACGCGCCCGCCGCATCTCCACGCTCAGGTCTTCCAGCGACTCGCTCGCCTCAACGGGATCGGGCCGCGAACGGCGCGGCGCGGCTGCGCCTGAGGAGGTATAGGGAGAATAGGGCGAATACGGCGAGCGCGACCGGTCTGAGCGATCATCTCCACGCTCACTCAAGCGACCGGATGGGCGATCACGATCACCGGATCGGCTGGATAAGCGCGACGGAGGAGATGGCTGCTCCCATTCGTCATCGGCATAGCGATCCGCACGCGAACTGCGTGTGCCGGAGGAGCGTGTGGACGAGCGACCGGACGGCGCGCTTCGTTCACCATAGCCATCGGAGCGCCGGGAGCGTGACGAGCGACCCCGCCGGTCGAGTGTCTCGTCGTCATCCCAGTCGTTGTTTCCCATGCCTCGCCACCCCTCGCGTTGTATCATCTTTGCTATCTTCCGCGATCTCTCGTCTGCGCCCTGTTCACCAGCCGCGTTTCTCACGAGGCGGCGATCCCCTGGCGCATAGTGACTCTGCCCCGCCCCAAGCGAGTGTACCACAGATCATCACGTTGCGCATTCCCTAAGGGACAAATACCCCATAGGCGTCCAGGAAGTCCTCTTTGGGTCGCTACTCTTGGCTTACTCTTGGCTTACTCTTGGCTTACTCTTGGCTTACTCTTCGTCGGGTTCGGGCGAGGGTTGGCGGCGTGTGGGCAGGCCAAGACCCTGCCCGGCGTTCGCCATCAGGCCGCCAATGGAGACCGAGGCGGCTCCTACCGATGCCTCGCGCGCTGGCGTTTTCTCCAGTGCCTCGCGGGTCGTCTTCACCAGTTCGCCTACAGCCTCGGCGGAGAGCTTTTCGCCACGCATAACCAGCGCATCGATCCCAAGCTGCACAAGCGTTCGCGCGGCCTGCGCATCGAGCGCCTCTGCGGACGAGAGCGAGGCCAACAGCGGGAAGCGCAACGACTCGGCCAACAGCACCGTTTGGGCAAACTCCGTCACGCTCAGGCGAGCCAGTGCGGCAGCGGTGAGATCGAGCCGCACATAACCGGCCTGCGCAGGCAGCATATTCACTGCGCGCAACGCCAACAGGCCCATCTGGTCACTGGGCTGGCTGACGGTGACAATGCGATCAAATTGCTCTACCTCTTCGAAAAGGATGCTGACTGGCGCGCCCGAAGGTAGGATGGCGAAGGCGGCTCCGGCGTCGTGTGCGGCTTTGAGGACATTGTCGCTAGTGGCAGCCAGATCGCCAAACTCCACACCCCACAGCGGCCCGCCATTGCCTGCGGTTCCGGCGCTGGCCAGCGCAGTAGTGAGCTTGCCAACCTCGGCGCCGGGCGTCCAGCCGGTGATGATCATAGCGTCGGCCCCATTCTTGGCGGCGGCCTCGGCCTGGGCGGCGGCGTCAGCGCGCAACGCGACGATCAATCCGGCAGGACGCGGCGCCTGGCTGGAGGATTGTGGACGGCCAAAGCCCATAAAGCCCATGCCGGAGTTCCCGCCCTTGCTGACCTGTTGCAGTTTGTCAATCAGTTTTCCCATTGTCTATCCCTTTATCATCCGCTATCGCTATCATTGCACGCCTTGCTCACAGGCAAAGGCTGGCCTGACACATCATCTCTTATGGTTCGCCAACGACGCCTCCAGCGCAACGAACGCGCCGCTTGTGGATGCGTTGTTCGTATTATAGCAGCTTGCGTCCTTGCCCTGCTTGTTATGGAAACGAGTTGCGATGAGGCAAAAGACCAGCGCTACTTGTTGAAGAATCGCTGGATGAGCATCGCGGCAAAAATGGCTTCGATCACAAGCCCCACAACCGATTCGACTGCTGTCACCCAGCTCAACAAGCCAAAGCCCACTTGCTCCTGAAACGTGCGCCCATGGATCGCCGTGAAACTGAGCAGGAGAGCATCGAGCGATTTCTGTAGAAGAGTATGTGCACCATCATTGGGAATACCCAATTTGAAGTAAACTCCGGCGAACAGCAGGAGCGTTCCGGCATAGACGAGCAGGATATTCTTCATATGATACCCATAGCCTGAAGTCACTGCCAGGAACCCAGAGAAGAGCCAGCGCCCCAGTGAACGCCAACCATCGAAGTAATACGACTTCCGCTGCATAATTTGCGCGCGGTAGATGTAGCGGTCAGCTTCCTCATTCATCCCCTGCGTTTGCAGGGCAACCGCCAACCCCCTGTATGCCCGCGCCGCTGCTTGATATTCCGCTCGGCGCGTGGAACCGTTTTTGCGTGAGCCACGCTTGGTTGTACCCTCTTCCTCATCCCCATACTTTGCTCGGTGAGCGATACGTTCATCCAGAAGTTTCTTCGCTGCATCCAGTTTCACATTTGACAGGTTAGTATTGTCAAAAATTGTCCCATCCAGTCGCGCCTCTGCCAGACCAACATTATTCAACTGAGTATACTTGTCAAGCGAGGCGCGCTGGAGATTCGCATGGTCGAGACTGGTTCCGTCGAGGGAAGCGCCATCTAAGCGTGACCCGGTAAGGTCAGATTCGTCCAGGAATGCCCCAACAAGATTAGTCTCTTGCAAATGCGCGTAATTGAGAGTCGTCCGCTCCAAGTGTGCTCCAAAGAGGATAGCTCTATCAAGGTGGGCCTCGAAGAGAATAGCCCCCTCCATGTGCGCATTAGTAAGATCGGCCCCATCCAACTGCGCCCAGGAGAGCTTGGCCCGCTCAAGATACGCTATGTCGAGGTGTGCCTCGTTCAATTGCGCCCCATAAAGGTAAGCTCGCTCCAAGTGCGTTTCTCCCAGGTTGGCCTCGTTCAATTGAACAAGCACAAGGAAGGCCTTCTCCAAATCTGCTTGGCTAAGGTTAGCTCCTTGTAAGTTCACAAACTTGAGCGCGCTCCACGTCGCTTTCTCATCCTTCAAGCGTTTCTCAGTAAAGATCTGTGAAGAGAGTTCTTCGATGTAGCCCAAGCGGAGGAATCGCTCTGCCTGAGCTTCCGTGATGCCCTTGACGGTGACAATTGCGTAGACTGCCAGCCAAAAGACATCGGTTCCCGTCAGTCGCTCGTTCTCAAACGGGCCAATTCGCCCACCATGCGCAACCTCATTCCACCAGGCGCGCAGGCGCGCCCACAACTCCTGCTTGCGTGTCTCGTCAATTGGGTCGCCCCACTTCTCTTCGCTCATACCTGCCCACTCCTGCGCTGCTATCGTCAACAACACTGGTTGTAGCGATAGTATAGCCCAAGCTGAAGAGACAACGGCGTTTTGCTCAGAAGATTTATGGACGACGTGGAACTGTGAGCGCCAGCCGACGCGCCAGGCTTCGCGCCCGCCGCTGACGCCTGCCATACCAGCCCGCCACACACCAGATGATGAACGCAATGACCACCGCGCCAAAGATCGCCTATCCCGCGCGCTCCATGATCAGCAGCAGCCGTGGCCATTCGGCCCTCACTGCATAGCCAATCGCCGCGTACAGGCTGTTCCAGAGCAGCGCGGCCACCATCTCATAGGCGAGAAAGCGCGAGTAGCGCATACGTGCGGTTCCGGCGGAAAGCGCCACGAACGAACGCACATGACCGACCAGGTGGGAAAGCAAGATTGCCTTGCCGCCGTGGCGGCTGAGAAACGCTTGCGCCTGACGCACCCGCCCGCGCACGCGCAAGCGTCGCCCCAGGCGGGTATTTCCCCAACGCGCCACGATAGCCCCCAGCGCATAGCGACCAAACAGGTAGTCGGCGCTATAGCCAAATACTATGAGAGTCTTCTATGTTTTCACAGTTTTCCCATAGTTTCCACATAGTCGTAGTCGTCGCCTATACTTCACCACGAGGCAGATACAAAATCGGCACAGTATTCGCTGGATAAACCAGTAGTGATGTTCTCACCTCCATCATGACATCACGGTGTGGTTGCTCCTGCCCGCTCATCACAAGTACGGCGCCATCGGAAAGAGCGAACCAAAGAGTTGATGGGCGGGGCGGAGCGCCACCGCTCCGATTGTTTGTCGTTCATCAGAGAATCAGAAGGAGTTTGTGCTATGTTCTCTCCATTGTCTGCCGCGCCTGGCCCTGCGCTCACCACGCTCACGCGCAACTGGTGGGCTGTTGTGTTGCGCGGTGTGCTCGCCGTCATCTTTGGCATTCTGGCGCTGATCTTCCCCGGCCATGTGCTCGTGGCGCTGGTGCTGATCTTCGGCGTCTACGCGATCCTCGACGGCATTTTCAACATCGTGTCCGTGGTGGTCTCCGCTGCGGCGCGTACACACTGGCTCTCCCTGTTGTTCGAAGGCGTCGTCAGCATCATCGCTGGCATTATTGCCTTCTTCTTCACAGGCCTGACAGCGTTGGCGCTGCTCTATCTGATCGCCGCCTGGGCGATTATCACCGGAATCGCCGAGATTGTGTCGGCTATCCGCCTGCGCAGTGTCATCAACAACGAATGGCTGCTGATCATTGGCGGCATTCTCTCCATCGGGTTTGGGATCATCATAGCGATCTTTACCGGCCCGGCGGCGCTGGCAATCGTCTGGGTGATCGGCATCTATGCGATTCTCTTTGGCGCGGCGCTGATCGGTCTGGGTTTCCGGCTGCGCGCCATGCGCTCCCCGCAGGCAACTTCGCCTGCCAGCGCGAATATGCCACCCATGCTGCCCGCCTAACCTGTATTCTTATCAGGTGTTGGCTCCGGGCACACGGCGAAACACGCCGTAGAGCAGGCTGATTCCCAGTAACAGGCAGGCTGTGCCCACTGCAAACGAGGCCGACAGGCTGACATTCTGCTGAAGCCAGCCTGCCACAGCCGGGCCAATGCTATAGCCGATGCTCCAGGTGAGGCTATAGAAGCCGCTGAGTGTGGCCCGATGGCGCGCGTTGACACGCTCCATCGCGAAGGTGGCGTAGATGGGGTCGAAGACCCCACGCAGGATATTCCGTAGATATTCCGCGCCCATCGAAAGCGCAAGCGTCGGCGCAAAGCCGATGATGAGCATGGTGGGCGCGCTGAGCGTCACGACGGCGGTGATCGCACGCAACTTGCCCAGCCGCCGCGCGATGGGCGGAGCCACCAGCGCCATCACGCCACAGAGCAAGCCAGCCCCCGCGCTGAACGCGCCAAGCGCCCCCGGCTGCAACAGATAGCGCAGGCGGAAGAAGAGCTGAAGCAGGCCCGCTACTGCCCCTTCGCCCGTTGTAAAGAGCATATCAGGGATGAGCAGCGCCGCAAACAGTAAGACGACAGCCAGCCGACCATTTCCACCGATACCTGTCGGCGCATCCGTCGTCTCAGGCGCGACCACTGGGTGAGTCACCGGCATGGCTTCGGGCGTTGCGCTGATTGATTCGGCGGCAAGAGCAGAAGTTGGTTGTGGCTCCGCTTCGGGCTGACGCTCGCGCAGGAAGGCAAGCGGCGCGGTGGGCAGCAATACCGCCAGCGCCGCCGCGATCACTCCACAGCGCAGCGGGAGGGGGCTGAACGCGGGAAGATGCAACAGCAGTCCGACGCCTTCGGGCACAAGGCCACCAATCAATCCGCCGAGCGCCCCAATCCCCAACAGCAAGAAGCTATTGAGCGACATGACGCGCACACGCTCTTCCGAGGCGACGCTCTCGGTGAGCATGGGAATGTTCGTCACCCAATAGGCCGAGGAGAGGATGCCGTTGGCGAAGCTGGCAGCCAGCATGATAGGTGCGCTGGTCGTCAGTCCAATGCCAGCCAGCGCCAGTGGATTGAGCAGCCCCGTCACCAGCAACAAAGGCTTGCGATGCGTGCGAAAGAGGCGGTCGGCAAGGAAACCCATCGGCACGGCGGCCAACAGTGCGCCAAGCGAAGGCGCCGCCGTCAGCAGACCAATGAAATCTTGCTTATATCCCAGGCTATAGGCATACAGATTGATGACCACGATGCCAATGCTCAACTGGATGCCTTTGCCCAGCGTGAAGAGGAGCAGCAGGTAGACATTGCGCGGAAAGTGGAGATATGGGTTCAGGGCGCGGCGCCATCCACTGCCCATCGCACGCCGGGCGGGCTGTGATGGGGACGAAGCCGAAGTGACGCGCGCCATGTTGTGTGTTCTTTCCTCTCCAATTATCTCCAATTATCTGTGGCTAGCCATAGGCGACTCTGCGGCGGGCACGGTGGGCGTCTCGCCGCCAGCGACAATGGGCCGCAACGGGCTGGAAAACTCGCTGGCAAGGCAATCCATATACACAATATCGTACCAGTGATCGCCCAACCGCTGGCACTCGCGCCGCCGCCCGAACTCACGAAAGCCCGCGCGTGTGTAGGCGCGGATCGCGCGTTCGTTGTAGCTGTAGGTGTCAAGCATGATGTTGTGAAGGCCAAGCACGTTGAAGCCGTAATCCAGCAGCAGCCGCGCCGCCTCCGTGCCGTAGCCCTTGCCCCAGCAGTCGCGTTCGCCGATGAGAATGCCAAACTCGGCGCAGCGGCGTACATGATCTATCTGGCGTAGCTCGGTCTCGCCAATGAAACGCAACGTGGCCAGTTCGTAGATGGCAAAGCTCACCCAGTTACGCGATTCGCTCTTGCTGTACCTCTCAAAGTCGGCATCCTCTTGTTCGCGGAAGCGCGGCGCCAGCGGATCGCCAGAATAGATCATGAGGGTGAAATCGTTCTGCCAGCGATGGAGAAATGGCACATGCGCTCGCATCATCGGCCCTAGCGCGATACGCTCGCCATAGAAATTGATGATAGGCGGCGTAGTCTCCGCCTCAACGTGCGGCTCCTGCGGCGTGTCGCCTCCCTTGCCGCTCTTTGCACGCGCCATCAGTTGCTCCTTCGCATGTTCTAGCCAGGTATGATGTGTCTCTAACACTCGCCCTTGCAATCATACCACATGCCGCTGGGCAGCGAGTGG
>JAJPIU010000224.1 GCA_021324535.1 Pseudomonadota bacterium | reverse complement strand
TCTCTGTGCGTCATACGTTCCAGACAGCCAACGCAACATGCTCGCTTCGCTTGCTGCATGTGGAGTCAGCGAGAGATCGTTCTCCCTACCAGGCAGCGTTAGGCCACTGGGGGAACGATGTATCGCCCTCGCGCGTACTATCAACGTATAATACACACAACATCCCATTCTCATCTCGTCTTCCGTAAGAGAAGAGAGTGTAGGCAAGAGGGTCAAAGGAAAGCGTCGGCGCAGACTGACGCCATCGCTGTCGGTTCGTCTTCGCGCGGATGATCAAATGTAGCATGTAGCCATATCTGGCAAGACCTGGCGCGCATATGTGGTGGTTGTGAGCTAGCTCAGAAAGGAGCGCGGCCTCGGACAATAGGTATTGTGAAGCGAGGCTGCGGAGAAAACAGTGAAGTTGGAAGAACGCCCGATGCTTTCCACGCAGGCCATGAGCGACGCTGCCCAGGCCGTGATCTCGAACGTCGAGAAAGTCATCATTGGCAAGCAAGACGCCGTGCGGCTCACACTGATCGCCGTCCTCTGTGGTGGCCATGTGTTGATCGAAGACGTTCCTGGTGTGGGAAAAACAACGCTCGTCAAATCCATCGCCCGCTCGATTGGCTGCGAATTCAAGCGTATTCAGTTTACCCCCGATCTCCTGCCAAGCGACGTGACGGGGGTCTCAATATACAACCAGCAGACCAATACGTTCGAGTTTCGCCCCGGGCCGATCCTCAGCCAGTTTGTGCTGGCCGATGAGATCAACCGCGCCACACCCAAAACACAATCGGCGCTGCTCGAGGCGATGGAGGAGTCGCATATCACGGTGGATGGGCGCGAGTATGACCTGCCCGTACCCTTCCTGGTGATGGCTACCCAGAACCCCATCGAGTACGAAGGTACCTTCCCGCTCCCCGAAGCTCAGCTCGACCGCTTCATGCTCAACATCAAGCTCGACTATCCCTCCCCACGCGATGAGGTACGCATCCTCGACAGCCAGCAGTACCGCCACCCGATTGATTCCCTCGATCAGGCGATCTCGATTGACACCTTGCTGGCGATGCAGTCGCGTGTGCGTGAGGTACGTATCGAACATGAGATACGCGAATATATCGTCACCCTGGTGACGGCGACTCGCCAGCATAATCAGGTCTACCTGGGGGCCAGCCCACGTGGCTCGCTGGCGCTGTTCCATGCGTCCCAGGCGCTGGCCATCATCAGCGGGCGCGATTATGTGACGCCCGACGACGTGAAGGCGTTGGTAAAACCGGCGCTAAGTCACCGGTTGATCATCAAACCCGACGCGCGTATTCGCTCGACGCCCGCCACCCCGGATACCGTCCTCGAGGAGGCGCTCGTCATGACGCCCACTCCCGGCAGCCCGGCGGCCTTCAATGGGCGGCGCTAAACGATCTGCGCGCCATTCATCTTCAGAGCCATCACAGAAAACCCATGTCGCTTCTGAGGAGCCTTCGCAATGCCACAACCTTTCGCACAGACCAGGCATTGCCGATATTGCTGACAGGCGCCCAGCGCGACAAGAAAGCGTTACCGACTATGCGTCCCTGGCAACTAATTGGATTGATTGTGCTGATGGGGATTCTTGGCGTCGCCACCGCCTGGAAGCCCATCTGGGTGCTGTTCTATGCGTTGCTCGTCGCGTTGGCCCTTTCGATTGCCTGGCTGGCGGTCAGCCTGCGCGGACTGAAGTTCACGCGCTCAGAATTGAGCGGGCGGGCGCAGGTAGGCGAGCGTATTGAAGAACGGCTCGCCCTTGAAAATCACTCGCTGCTCCCCAAGCTGTGGGTGCAAGTGACCGACGCCTCCACGCTGCCCGGCCACCACGCGGGCTATGTATCGAGCGTTGGCCCACATCAGCGCATCGCCTGGAAGGCGCGCACCCTCTGTCGAAAGCGCGGGCGCTATATGCTTGGGCCAGTTGTCGCTACCACTGGTGATCCGCTGGGGCTGTTTCGGCGCGAGATGACGCTCGACGCCGGTCGCCAGTTGTTGGTGTTGCCACCAGTGCTGCACCTACATACGTTTGGCCTCTATCCCGGCTCGATGCCTGGACGCGGACGCGGCTCGCAGCGTTCCTTGCAGACGACGACCAACGTTGTAACCGTGCGCAACTACATCCCAGGCGACGCGCTTACCCGCATCCACTGGCTTAGCACAGCACGCCGTGGTCAGCTGATGGTCAAGGAGTTCGACCTCGACCCGACAATTGACGTCATGCTGTTGCTTGATCTTGACCGCGATACACAGGCCGGCGAGGACGAAAGCTCGACCGAGGAGTATGGAGTCACCATCGCGGCCACCGTGGGGGCCTATCTGCTGCGCCAACAAGAGCTGGCTGTCGCGCTAACGATTGCAGGCATGCCGGAAGGGTCGCTGATGCTTGATCGTGGTGAGCGCCAGTTGGATCGCATGCTCGAACTGCTGGCGATAGCTCACCCGATGGAGGCGCAATCGCTGAATACGACGCTGGCGATTGAGACACCGCGTCTTGGGCGCAACACTACGTTGATTATCATCACCTCATCGAGCGATCTAGTCTGGCCACAGAGCATGCCAATGCTGCAACGGCGCGGCGTGCGTCCACTGGTCATCCTGCTCGATCCACATAGTTTCGATGACAGCGTAGGAAGTAACATACGCACCTATGAGGCGCTGGCGGCCAACGGCATTCCTGTCGTCATGGTACGCCGGGGCGATCCGCTTGTGCGCGTGTTGGAGGCAGGCGCGTTTTAGATCAGTAAACAGATACGAAGCGTACGAAGCGTACGATGCTCAGGAGATGAGACCCAGGCGGAGGCGATATTATGCAGGCAAGTTCATCCATGCCAGCGGCGCCCGTAGGCGCAGGCGAGCGGAATACTCAGACGACACCCTCAAGCAGCGCCGATAGCAAGCACGCGCAACCCAGGATATGGTTTCGCTTTGTCCCAGAAGACGGCTGGCTCACCGTCCTATTGGTGATTATCGTCATCTACCTGACCATCTCCAGTATCCAGATCGTCACTCCCCCCTGGACACCTGTTGGTCTCTATATCCTGACACCCATTATGTTCTTTGGCATCGTCTTGGGCTATATTGCTACCCAACAACGCGCCATCCCCGACGCGCTGACGCACCTCATCGTGACAGTAGTTGGCCTGCTTTTCGCCCTCTATGAGACGGCAAATGCGGTGGATGGCGGCAATATGGCGTTGTTGCTCCAGCATACAAACATCTGGCTACGCACCGCAACGAATCCCAATCAAAATAGCAGCGACAACTGGGTATTTCTGCTGTTTCTCGCAGCGTTGAGCTTCCTGCTGACGTATGTCAGCTATTGGCTGGTCATCCGCACACGCCGCCCCTGGCTGATGGCGCTGGCGAACGGCGTCGTGTTATTGATCAACCTCAACTGGACGACCGGCGATCAGTTCTTTATGCTCGTGCTCTATCTGCTGGCGGTTATGCTGCTGATGGTGCGCTTCACGCTGGCTGAGAACACCCGCCATTGGCGGCGGATCGGCTTGCGCTTTTCGCCCGATCTTGGCTGGGATTTCATGCAGGCGGGCGTGTTCTTCGCGGTGGTAGTTACATTGCTGCCCAATCTGCTGCCGCTTGGGCCATCCAGCGGCTCCATCCAGCGTTTCCTCAGCTCTCCGAACAATCCCTGGCAACAGGCGCAATCGCGCCTGCAACAAATCTTCGGCGGCGCGGGTGGGCGCGGCGTAGGGAGCAACGCATTTTTTAGCGGGAGCCTGCAGCTTGTTGGCACGGTGAATCTGCCAAACGTGCAGATTCTCCACTATCGCCTGCTCAACGCACAGGACGACCCGACGCAATATCTGATTACAACAGCCTACGACACCTATAATGGCCTAAACACCTGGACGCAAAGCTCAACGGAACGGCAGCTCTATGGCGCAGGGCAGTTCCAGCCAGGCTCAATACCAAGCGCCGTGTATCACCTGGATACCTATGCGATCACCATGGATCAGACACCAAGCAATGGCGATAGCTACATCTTTGTGCCTGGCAGCGAGGCGGCCATCTTCAACATTCCCTCCGTCACCTATCTCAGCGTACAGGCCAAGTCTCCGCTCACCTGGTCATCAGTTCAGCCACTTCACTCCGGCGCAAACTATGAGGGGACAGGATACGTCTCGGATGCGACAACCCAACAACTGGAGCAGGTACCATATCCGGCGGAGGTGGTCAACACACCCCAGAACGGCATTTATCCAGGGACTATTCTGGGTGAGTATCTGCCAAACCAGTACAATAACATTTCAGAGTATGTCTACCAGACGGCAGAGCAAGTCACCAAGGGTACAACCAATATGTACGAAGCGGCTGTGGCCCTTGAAAATTATCTGCGCACCTTCACCTATAGCACACACAATCCCAATCCGCCGTCGAACCAGGACGCCGTCGTCTGGTTCCTTCAGCACAAACGCGGCTTCTGCACGTTTTTCGCCTCGGCGATGGCGATGATGGGGCGCGCGCTGGGAATGCCGACGCGCGTGGTCAGCGGCTATACCAATGGTGTCTACGACCCGCACACCAACACCTATATTGTACGCGGCACCCAGGCGCACACCTGGACACAGATTTATTTCGGTAAGTACGGCTGGATCAATTTCGAGCCTACCGCTTCGTTCTCGCGCTTCACGCGCCCGCAGAATATTACGCATGTCACAACTCCTACCCCAAACAGCGGGCGCCCCAGTGGGCATGGAACCACACCCCCTTCACATGGCAACCATCCGGCCGGTGTTGGCCCCTCGAACACAACGACGCCAACCTCACAAGTGGGCAACGCCGCAGTTGGCGTGGGTCTGAGCTTTGGCGCCATTCTCCTGTTGCTTGCGCTGGCGGCGGCGGTGGCATTGCTCTGGTGGCGCGCGCTCTACCGCGATCTTTCACCCGTAGGAGCGGCGTTTGCGCGGCTGGCGTTGCTTGGCGCATGGGCTGGCGCGCCGCCGCGTCGCTCACAGACGCCTGCGGAGTACGCCGAGCGACTGAGCGCGCTAGCACCGGGGCAGCAAAGCGTCTTCAGACGACTGAGCGCGCTCTATGCGCGTGAACGCTGGGGCGGCGGCTCATCCCCGGCGGCGGACAGCGAGGCCATTCAGCTCTACGATCAGGCGCGCCCCACGCTGATCTCACGCATCATCGCACGGCTGCGCGCCATGCCAGCGGATACCCTTGCAGCATTGCAGCGCCGCCAGCGTGGGTATCCGCGCAGCCGACGCGCGGCCCCGCTGGACGAAGAATAGCGCGAATCGAGCGGAGAGAGCAGAGAGGAGAACCGGTAGAGTGAGCGGTTCCGGTTCTCCTCTTTTCACGCCTGGTTTCTCAACCTCATGGCAGATCGACACGCTCAACCAGCAGGTTGTTATTGCTATCCAAGCCGATCCCAAAGATGGCATAGTGGCCGTCGCCAAGGCCATCCGATGTGGTCAACAAGTATGACGTGTTCTGGGAGCCATCAGGCTCCATCGGCGCTACCATGCGCCAGGTAGAGTCGCCCGGCGCCCATGCGCGAAAAGTGTTGTCTCTGAAGCGCACAACAAGGCCACCATCCGCTAGCGTTCCCAGTGGCATATTTGTGATCAGATCGGCCTCAGGCACAGCATGCCAGGTTACAGCGCCATCCTCGCTATACTCCAGGGCAGTTGATGATTTAGTTGCTTGGGCGACGAGGTAGACAAATGGCTGGCCACTCGTGGTAAGACCCGCCGCTATACCACTCACCGAGGTCGCGCTGGCTGCGCCGATGGTTGGGGGCGCGCCCGCGTTTACCCAGCTTGCCCCTGAGTCGTCGCTACGCCAGATTTCCGGCTGCTGCTGATAGGGCGGTATTTGCGCCGTACTGGGATTTTCCGTGACGGCGAAGATCGTTGAACCAGTCGGCGCTGGCGCGAAGTCAATAATCTGCAAACCCTGCGCCGCGATAGGCGCATCTGCCAGCGCCCAGGTAATCCCCCCATCACTGCTGACAACCAGACGTCCGCCAGGGGGTACACCGCTCGAACCATACTCCAAATCTGTCACCAGCGCATAGAGGCGACCACCCTGCGCCCGCAATGGATATGGCTGATCCCCTGTGATGAATTGTTTGGCGCCAAGCAGGCCCGACACCGGCAGAGCAAGTTGGTTCCAGCTTGCCCCACCGTCTGCGCTTACATATTGCGCATCACAATAGCTACTCGCAAGCTGCTGCGTGAGTGAGGATTTATCAGACACGCGATTGAGCGTTGCAGGCGCCGGACACGCAGACCCCGATATCTGTGTGATGTACAAGAGAATCTGTGGATTCAACGGACTGACATAGAGAAAAGTTATCTCATTTGGCGACACCTCCGGGATTGGCTGGCCGTTATAGAGTGGGAAGGGAATAGTCGTCATAGAGGCGCCGCCATCATCCGACCGTTGGAAGGTAGGGTTTGACTGGCTAGCGCCCAGAAAATACATCACCTGCGGGTTAGACGGAGCAATCGTGGGCGCAGATTGCAACCCGGTGATCCGCTTCCACGGCGAATTCGCAGCAGTCGCAGTAACGTCTGGCGTGGTAGAGCCGGTCAGCGTGCCAACTGGTGTTTGAGCATGTGCTGTGGCCGTGGGCGCACTTACTGGCCCGTGCGTCCCTCTGCTGAGCAGCAACCCCACCAGCAGCGCAGTGATCAGCGTGGCGGCGACTGCCCCGCCGATCAATCCCCAGCGCCGTTGTAGGCGGCGCGCCCGACGTATTGAGCGTGTGGAGCGCGACGAACCACCTGTTCGCCCATCCCGCCGAAGCTCGCTCTCCTCTCCCCACTGCGTCAGAGGCTGCATTTCATCTTCCCACAGGTGGGAGCGCATAGCGGGCGCATCCAGCCAGAGGGCGCCGCCGCCAGAATGTCTGGCCTCGCCAGCCAGGATGCGTCTGCGCGTCTCATCCCACAGAGTAGGACGTGGCAACGGCGCTCGACTTTGGCGTAGCTCGTTGGCGATGGCGTCGAAGAGCGCCAGACGCTCGGCGCAGGCCCGACAGTTGGGCGTATGCCGCGCAAGGTGCTGCGCCTGATCGGAAGGCAGTTCGCCATCGCGCCAGGCGGAAAGCGTCTCGGTGGAGAGCCTTAGCGCGCAGGCGGATGTGAGTTCGTCAGACCAGACACTCATTGCCTGCCTCCTTTGCGCAGGTAGTGGAGGCGAAACTGTTCGCGACCGCGATAGAGCGTCATTTTAATGGCGTCGCGCGAGGTTCCCAGCGCACGTCCAATTTCTTCGCAGGTGAAGCCATACACCTCGCGCAGCACCAGCGCCACCCGCTGCTGTGGCGAAAGCTCAAGCAATGTCTGCTGTACGAGGTCGCGCTCAATAAAGCGCATACTCGGATCGCTGCTGGCAAGGGCGTTGCGCCAATCGCCGGAATCGTCGCCTTCCCCTGCATTGCCTGAACCGCCAAGCGGCTCAGCGGAACGAACGGGTGAACCGCGCTGGCGCAGATGATTCAGCGCGAGGTTGGTTGCCACGCGCAACAGCCATGCGCCCGGCTGCTCATAGTCACGTATCTGTTTGAAGTGGCGCCACGCGCGCAGAAACGTCTCCTGGCTGAGATCGTGCGCTGCCTGCTCGTCGCCGGTGATGCGCCAAAGGCAGGCAACCACCTGGCGCTCGTAGCGCCTGAAAAAGCCCTCGAACTCGTCAAGCCCTGCGTACTCACCATCAGCAGCGTCTGCGCTCGATTGGGCGCCTGGGTTCGACGCCGGTTGGCGGGTAGGTGCGCGCTCAGGATGGCTACCCGACTGCCTCGGCTGGTTGAATGATGTCTCTATGCCGCGCCGCATAGCCAACCACCGCATAGAAAGCCGCCGCTCAATGCCAAGCATGATGAGCGCCCACAGATTAATGCGAAGCGTCGCATGGTTGCCTGCCTGCGCGACACGCGCCACCCCACGCGCCAGCCCACTTTGCCTGGTGAGGCTCGCTGGCCGCCACCTCATACGCTCTCTAGCCACTTCTACTACTCTCGATCCGGGCGCATCCCATCGGCGCATTTGCCTTCAGGACGCACATATACCTACCATGACGAACAGCGCCAACTCAGCATGCGACGGTAAACGCACTGCGTCATCTTCTGTCTGAGAACACCCTGCCCGGCGCGCTGTGGTAACGTGGAGATGAACTTCTTTGTTGCTTGCCGCGCTGGTAGCGCACTCTGCTGTCTGCCAGCGCATTCGCGAAAGGAAAGCGAAAGCCCATGACGCATTTGCCAAGTCCGAGCGCCCTCTGGTTCCTCGCCACTCTTGTTACCCTGGTATTTGTGATCGCTTATCCACTCATTCTGGCGATTGCCGCCAACCGGCGGCTGCATGTCTCCTGGAAGTATTTTGGCTTCGGCGCGCTGATCTTCTTTTTGTTTCAAGTGATTACGCGCGTGCCAGCCGTCACCGTGCTTGGGATCGTGCTGCGGCCAACGCTACGCCACTCACAGGTGGCGCTGTGGGGATGGCTAGTGGCGCTTGCCTTGACGGCTGGCCTCTTTGAGGAGGTGGGACGCTATGTGGGCTATCGCTGGCTGATGGGCCATGAGGAGAAAACATGGAGCAAAGGGGTGATGTATGGCATCGGCCACGGCGGCCTCGAATCCATGCTGCTGGTGGGCGGGCAGATTGCGCTGAGCCTAGTAAGCATCACGGTCTCGCTGGCGATTATAAACCCATCGGCGCTTCCTGCGGCGCAGCGCCATCCGGTGGTCAGCCAGTTTCAGGCGATTGCCAATCAGCCGGGCTGGCTGCCATTGTTGGGCGCATGGGAACGCCTGTGGACGCTGCCGGTGCATATCGCGCTCTCGGTGATCGTCCTTCAGGTCTTCCGCCGCAAGAATCTTGGCTGGCTCTTGCTGGCGATTGGCGCGCATGCCTTCTTTGACTTCGTGACGGTAGCCACACAACAAATATTGGGCAGCGCGATCACCTCGTCGCTGATTGTGGAGGGCATCATCGCGGTCTTTGGGCTTATCGCGCTCTGGGTCATCTTCGCTCTGCGCGAACCGGCGACGCCCACCGCTCAGCCTGCGCAATTCCCGCCAGAGCAACAGACATATGCGGTCAATCCGCAAGCGGCAGAAGAAGCGGCGCAGTAGCATGATCGCCGCCGTTGAGAGTTTCAACAGCGGCGAATCTTCTGGCACAGAGCAGGTAGGCGACTGCTGTCAACCCAAACAGCTTACGCAACAGACGTCTCTGCCGCCGAGGTCTCTGCTGGCGCATCCACATAGATACGCTGACCGGCGTCGAGCGCCGCCGGTTTGGTGGCGCGTAACACAGACATCCAGATCACTCCGACGACCAGCCAGCCACCCGCGATGATCAAACCCAGATATTGCGGCAGTAGCCCTGGATAGCCAATCGGCGGAAGCGCGGCGACAAGCTGCGCCACCAACACAACGACCAACATGATCGCCGCAAGGATGGGAATGATCAGGTGAAGCAGGACGTTAAAACTCTTGCGCTGCTCACGGAGGAAGAAGAACGGCGTCGCCAGACTCACTACGGCATAGGTGGAAAGCACACAGTACGACGCGGTATCCACCAGCGCATAGAAGCTGTTGGGTGGCTGCCCATAGACAAGACCAGACCAGATGGCAAAGAGGATGGTGAGCGGAACAGAGACCAGCAACGCCAGCCCTGGCGTGTGGAAACGTTTGGTCGTGCGGCCAAAGGCCGAGGGCAATGCGCCGGAGCGACCCATCGCGAAGACTACCCGCGAGAGCGCCGTCAGTCCGGCGGCGGTGTTCGCCAACAGCGACATGAGCACGACCAGCCCGACAATATACATGCCCGTTTTACCAATCAGGCTTTCGGCAAGGGTAAACCACGGAGTCCCTGGCGCGCCCAGGTACGAGTTCTTATCGGAGACTGTGCCGATATTGAATCCATAGCCAACAAGGCCCGCATAGCTTGCCAGCACAAAGAACGCGCCAATGAAAATCACCGCGATCAGGAGGATCGGCTGGATAATCTTGCGCGCATTCTTCGATTCTTCCGCCAGCAGCACAGCCGACTCAAAGCCGGTGAACGCCAGCACGCCAATCACCGCGCCCACCAGCACGCCGGAAACACCGCCGCGCCCATGCGGCCAGGTAGCCAGCGTAAAGGGCTTGATAGTGTTCGCCGATCCAGCATGGATGATCAGGAAGACGCTGATCAGGGTAAAGACCAACACCTCGATGATACCTAACACGACGAGCGTGCGGATCGAAAGGCGCACCCCAAAGAACGCCAGCAGTCCGGTCACTACCGCCAGAGCAACGACTCCGATATACCATGGCAAACCGCTGAATGACGAGAGGGCAAAGCCAAACGCGATCATGTTGAGCGGAATGAACAGCATGTAGGCCGGAATGCTTACCCATCCCATGAGAAACCCTATCGAGCGCCCCATGCTCCGGCTGGTGTAGGTGTAAAATCCACCGGCTGAGGGTAGATGGGAGGCCAGTTGGCCGATGCTAATGGCAAGCAGCAACGCGATGACCATCGCCAGAGCAATCGCCAGCGGGAACGAGCCGCCAGCGTAGGTGATGCCAGGGCCAAAGGCAAAAGCAACCGCGATGCCGGGCCCAATGAGCGTAACGGATTGAAGGAGCACGCCAATCACGCCAATGGCGTTCGGGCGCAGTCCGGTGGACGGCGCGGTGGCCACTGGTGTGGCCACCCCTGCGCCGGTAGAGGACGCTGTAGACATGCGCTAGCCTTTCTGATGAGAACAAGATAAGAACTGCACGAGACCTCAAATCTTGTGACGTCGCTTCAGCCGCGCTTCCTCTCCTTTCACAAAAGATGGGGGGACATCGAACCCAAGCGCATCGGCGACGCGGTTCATGAGATTGAACGCCATGCAGATGTAGATCGCGTCCCGCATGTCCTCATCGCTTACCCCGGCGACGCGCACCACGCGCACATCATCGGCGCCTACGCTCTCTGGCGTCAGGGTGAGCTTCTCCAAAAATCCCAACACCGCCCGTAAGTTCTCGGCAATTGGCGCCGCTCGCCAATCATCGAGAACCGCCTGAGTCAGTGTATTACCCAACGCCGCCGACGCGACCGCGCCATGTGAGCCTGTTCAGAACATGCAAGCGTTCAGGCGCGAAGTGAAGGCGGCGAAAAGCTCGCGCTCGCCCAACGACCAGTTTGAAGGGCCACGCATGGCGGCGTCAACAAGAGCGTTAAAGGGCCTACCAAACAACTCAGGCCGATAGAAGATCAGCTTGAGAATGTCCAGTGGCTCGGCGTGGGATCTGGCGCGGATCACCCCCAGCATCAGCTTCTGGGGCAGACGATGCCCATGTTCCACTTTGGACAGCCTCATCTGTTCATCCCGCTTTCGCTATGCGCATCCCCATCACTCGCTTCGACGCTCACCTGGGAAACTTCACCAGCTTCACCAGCTTCATCCAGTGCGCGCAAACCTGCGTCCAGCCGCATCTGCGCGGCCCCCAGGGCAATGCTCAGCGTCGCTTCAAGAATCTGATCCTGAGAGTAGCCGACGGCCTGAAGCGCCTGAATGTCTTCATCGGTCACTTTGTAGGCGTAGCGCCTGACCTTCTCGGCGTAGGACGCCAGCGGCTCAGGAACCACAGCGACGGAGGCAAGCGCCTCACGCACAGCAGGATCAAGCTGTCCCTTGCCATACAAAACGCTTTCTTGCAGGCGTCGCATCAACTGCGCATAGCGGTCAGCCATGATGAGCCTCCTGGGTCGTCGGTTGCGGCTGTTGCGCGGATTGCGGCGGCTTGACGGCGCGTAAGGGCATGCTTTCAGTATGTACACGGCCATCGTCAAGTTCGCTGGCGCCTGCGCGTGGTATGGAGGTGTCAGGAGGCAAAGGCGCCTCAAGATAAAAGGTGGTTCCCTCGCCCTCTACACCTGTGCTCTCGAACCAGAGGCTTCCTCCCATCGCCTCGGCAAGCTCGCGGCTCAGATAGAGGCCAAGCCCGTTGCCAGTCGTCGTAGAGGCAAGATCGCGTGGTAGCCGGGCGAACCGATGGAAGAGCAGCGGCGCCTGATCGGGTGGAATCCCCAGGCCATGGTCGCGTACAGAGATCTGAACCATGCGCCGTCCGGTGTTTTTGCTGCGGTTCCACAGGCTGCCACTCGCAGGAGGAGAAACCACTTTCGCGACCACCTCAACCGGCGTGCCCGGAGGAGAATACTTCACAGCGTTCGACAGCAAGTTGGTGAGAATCTGCTGGACGCGCACTTTCTCGCCCCAGAGCGCCAACCCTTCAGGAATGTGTACGCGCAGTTCTCGCTCGGTCTCATGCTCGTTGCCTGGCTCAACCAGCGACGCCGAAGTCGCCACCGCATCGAAGACAGGCACGACCTCCGGCTCAAAGTCTTTCGCGCCCTGGTCAATGCGGCGGGTATCAAGGATGCTCTTGACGAGTTGCACGAGGTTGTCGCCTGCCCGGCTGGCGCTCTGGATCATCGCGTTGCGCCGCTCAGGCGGAAGCGTCTCCCCTTTGATGCGCAAGAGTTCTATGTACCCCTGCATCAGCATAACCGGATTGCGCAGTTCATGGTTCACCGTCGTGATGAACTGATCTTTCAGCTCGTCGAGCTGGCGCGCGCGCTCATATTGCACGCGAATGTCGCTAATCTGCCGGAGAATACGCCGATAGCCGGTCGCCACAGCGAAGACGATGATCGCCAGCACCCACTGTTCAATCAAAAAGGCGACAAGTGAGCCAACATTGTTCTGATTGGCCATATCTGTGGCGAGGCTTGGGCTGCTAGAGAGCGCAAAGACAAAAACCGAGGTCAGAAACGTCGTCGCCAGGATCATCCACGGCAAGCCAATCAGCGCGGAAAGGCCAATCAGCACAACAGCAGGCACGGTGAACAGATCGGACAGGATGAACGGCTGGTTCACCAACACGGAGAGCGCCATCAACAGGAGCGCGGCAAGCAGGATGCTTCCTGTGGCGACATTGACCCACTTGCGCAGGGCCGCGTAGGCGCCAAAAATAAAGAGGCCATCGCTGAGGATGACCAACAGGGCGTTGTGTCGCGTCCCCGGAAGCTCCTTTGGCAGAACCATTGCTGCAACCAGCACCAACGTAAGGACGATTGCAAAGACCGGCGCAATGATGCGCGAGAGGCGTAAGCGGCGTTCGCGGTCGTATTCCAGGTAGATTTGGCGCTCCGCCCGAAGCACGAATGATGGGTTCTTCATGAAACATCACTCCTGGGGTCAAGCTCCTGGGGTCAGGACTGTCGTTCAAACGGCTCATCGATCAACGCCTGAGCGCGGCTGATACGCTCCTCCTGGCTCATAGCGATAGCTTCGTCAATTGCTGCGATGAGGTCGGGTGGCTTGATGGGTTTGGTAAGGTAGTGATCCGCTCCGACGAGCAATCCGGCGAAGCGATAGTGATCCTGTACCAGGGCGGTGAGCAACACCAGCGGCATAGAGGCTGTTTCAGGGTCGCCTCGCAACGCACGCACCAACTGGTAGCCGTCAAGCCCCGGCATCTTCACATCAATAATCGCGCAGTCGGGATGCAGTTCAACTGCCCGCGTCAGGCCTTCAACGCCATTGCTGGCTGTGATCACGGTAAAATCGCCAAGCAAGATAAGCGTTTCGGTGATAAGCCGCAAAAGCTCCTGGTTATCGTCAACGACTAAAATGGTGTATCGCCTTGGCTCGTTCGCGGATGTCTTCATGATTGGGCGCCCTCCATACTTCTGACCATTGACGGAAAGCCAATCCCACCCTATTGGTTGGTTTGCTGTGAAGCCCGTTGAGACGTAGAACTCGCTTCGCTCTAGATCCTACATCCTGTCTTATATACTGCGAGCATGCGTTCGCCTCTGCTAAGCTTATCACCATCATAACATACCCTGTCTATACGCAGCATCTTTACGCAGTTGCTTTCTCATGAAGCGCGGGTAGGAAGTGATCGCTTGCGCAGTGGCGAAAAGCCCCCTATAGCAATGAGTGCGCCAACACCCAATGCCATCACCAGATACGCGCCGCGCACACCAGCGCCTTGTGCCAGCGTGCCACCAAGCGCCACCCCAAACGGTGTTCCACCCCAGGCGATCATGCGCGCCGAGGCATTGACACGGCTTTGCAACGCATCAGGCGTCACCATCTGGCGTAGCGAGATACCGATGATGATTGTCAGCGTATAGCTGCCTTCCCAGATGACCAGTAGCGCCATCCCCTCCCAGTATGCCGACGTTATCGTCAGCCCAATGAGCGCCAACATGCTCAGGCTGAGGCCAGCGAGCGTGAGCCAGCCGGGTGGATACTGTCTTGCGAGGCGAGGCAGCAGCAGGCTGGCAATAAATGAGCCGACCGCGCCTGCGGAAAAGAGCAAGCCCAGGCGGGCGTCACGCGATGAGAGACCAAGCGCCTGCACACCATAAACCACCAACAGCCCAATCACTGCGCCACCCGTCAGGCTATTGCCAAAGCCTAGCAAGGTCATCGTCCGCACAAGCGGTTGGCTCCAGAGGAAACGCAGCCCCTCGCCTATGTCGCGTGCAGTACGCCTGACGAGCGAGGCAGAAGATGCGCCCGCGTCGGCGTCATCCGAGCGCGCCACGCTCAATGCGCGTGAGATGAGCAGCAGCGAACACGCCGAGAGCACATAGCTTATCGCGTCAACGCTGATAGACTGCGCCGCGCCAAGCAGCGAGGCCAGCGCGCCGCCCAGCGCCGGGCCAACAATACTCACGATGGTTGAGGCAGAGGACAGGGCGCTATTGGCTGCGATCAGGCGTTTCTTCCCCACCAGCGCAGGCAGCGCGCCAAAGTTGGCGGCGTCGAACCAGACGGCTGCGGTCGCCGCGAGCAGCCCTACCGCGTATATCTGAGCAATGGTGAGCGCATGGAACACCGCCGCCAGCGGGATGCTTCCCAGCAGGAGCGCATTGATCAGATCGCAACTGACCATGAGTCGGCGGCGGTTGACGCGATCCGCAATGGCTCCGGCCACGAGGCCAAACACCAGATAGGGGATGACATCAAGTCCTACCAGCCCTGCGGTGAGCAGCGGCGAGCCGGTCAGGCGATAGACCAGGATGGGCAGCACAACACCTGTGACAGCTGTACCGGTCAGCGAGATATTGCGCCCAAGCCAAAAGAGCAGAAAGGCGTGATCACGCCAGAGAGGAAGAGAAACAGATCGTTCATTTGCGTCGCCTGAGCCGTTCTGACGGTCATCCATCCGATGAGAACCTCCGTACAGCGGCGCTCCTACCCAACATACCCCGCTACAAATCCCCTGTATCATACCATGTGGCCTCTACTTTGTGGGCTTCTATCCGACCTGTCAATGTCGCGCAATGCAGAATGGCTGGCCACAAATGAAAGAGTATTGACATCGAAAGATTTGCCTGGTATCATAACGATATTCAATATACTTAACTAAATTCAGCACAGTGAACGCCGTTAAAAGGATGGTTTGTGCATGGCGACAACACCATTGGGCAAGCATGGCCTCTCCGCTCAGGAGCGCCGCCAGCGCAACCGGCAAGAGATGCGTGAGGCGCTCATCGAGGTTGCGCGCGAGATTATGCGTGAGCAGGGAGCTGGCGCGCTGAGCCTCCATGAGCTTACCAGGCGCGTAGGAATTTCCACGCCAGCGTTTTACACCTACTTCCAAAGCAAGATGGATTTGTATGATGCCCTCTTCCATATGGGCATTCACCTGTTCCATGAGGCCGAGCAAACGCTTTGGCAGAACACCAAACCAGATTGGGAGCGTATCCAGGCATGGTTTGAGCTTCGGCTCAGGCAGGCCGAGGAGCATCCCGATCTCTACCATCTCATCTTTGATAACGCTGTTCCTCAGTTTCAGCCGTCGCCTGAAAGCATGGAGGGGGTCTGGAAGCTCTACGACGACGCCTTGCGCGCCATTACCGAGGTCTATGAGGCGGGCGTTATACAACCCGGTATTCCACTGGATGAGGCGCTCAACCTGTTGTTGAGCATGAGGCGTGGCATCGTGGCCGAGCATATGGGGAAGGGACGCCGCCTCGATCCACCGGATCGGTTTTCCCGCATCATTCCACAGATATTGGCTATTTTGCGCGTGGCGTGGACTCCCCGAGCGGCGGGGAGCGCGCCTGGGCCGCAAAGCGATTGAGCAAGAGAGGGGTACATCATGGTCGAGAACCAGGCTGAAACAAAGGGCTATGTCTTGCAACCGGGCGAGGGAAGAGCGATCCCTGTCCCGTTTGCGCGGGCTGTTGTCACTATGAAGGCGGAGAGCCATCAGACGGACGGGCAGATCACTGTGTACGAGAGCCGCCAGGAGCCACATTCCATCGGCCCGGCGCGACATTATCATACCCGGCTCACCGAAGTGTTCTACATCCTCGAAGGTGAGATGACCTTCCTGGTTGGGGAGACGATCCACGCGGCGCCTGCTGGCGCGACGGTGGTCATCCCTCCCCATACCATCCATGCGTTCCGCAATGCCCAGAGCCAACCGGCGCGCCTGTTGATCATGGTGGTTCCCGGCGGCTTCGAGGGATTCTTCGACGAGTCAAGAGATATTGGGTCGCCAATGAGCAACGCCGAGCAGTGGCGGCGGATCAACGAACGGTGGGACACCTGGATCGTCGGGCCGCCTTTGGACCTTTGGAATAGAGGCTGAGCGTCACTAGGCGGCTGCCAGGCTGGATCGTCCCATCAGCGTCTTGCCAAACGTGACAGCGACCAGCACAACGACAAGCCAGAGAGCGCCTGCATAGACAGCGTACCACAACGCCTCATGCGCGGGCGAAAGAGGACTGGGGCTGAGCGTCGCCAGGAAACCCGTCGAGCTGGCGTGCATGAGTTGCGCCAGCAACACGCTTTGGGTGTTGGAAGCCACCCAGGAAATCAGCACGCGCATCGCCGTCACGAGGGCAATGAACGCCAGAAAAAAGGGCGACCAATACGCGCCATGCGGCCATGCTGCCCCCAGGAAGTCAACCACTGGCATGTGCCACAGCCCCCACAGTACACCAAGCAATACGGCGGCAGCCAACGGGCTACGTTGTTCGCGCATCTTCGGATAGGCGTAGCCCGTCCAGCCGATCTCCTCGAAGAAGCCAGCGACAACGCCAAACCCGGCGCCATACACGAACTGGCCAGGAGTGTATATCGGGGAGACCACCATGCGCATCGTCAGGAGCACCGCCAGGATCACAACCGGCGGAATAAGAATCGCCAGGGCATACCACTGAATCCCAACGCGCCAGCGCCCCATACGAGCAAACAGATCGCGCAGGCCGCTTCGTCCGTCTACAACGGCTGTCAGTGTTATGCCTGTGATACTTGGCCCCAGCAACATAGCGGGAAACATGAGGATTCCCTGAAGCTGGCCCAATGGCTTGCCCTGTACGAGTTGAGGCGCCGCCACCAGCAGCGCCGCCAGCCAGGAGATGATATACGTCATAACAAAATACGAGACCACCGGATGACGCTGGATGAGCGACTTGATGTTCATAGCCGTTTGCTCCTTTCACATCTCACATCTCTTATGCTTCAAGAGTAAATGAGGGAAGGAGCGGTTGGTAGTGAGGATGATCAGCTATTTCACATGACAGATGTCATGCTGATCATACCTCTGGCCCGGCTTTTTGGAGTAACAAGCGGTATGTTATATTTGCGTTGGAATGAGAATCAAACAAACCGAAAGGTAGGTTGGAATGGCGGATGCCGAGCAGCTAGCGATATTACGACAGGGGTATGAAGTAAGGAAAGAATGAGATTGCTGATCGCTTTGCCTATCGAGCGTGTATCTGCCGTCAGAAAGAGCTTCGCCGCCAAAGAAAATACGGCGCAGTGCTATGGTCTTTGTTTCTCGATCTCCTGGCCGATTATGGGTATCGTCCACAACGCTGCTTTATTGCCTATTTGGTTGTCAATGTGACATTTGCCATTGTGTAGTATTGGATTTCACTTGCGTCGAAGCATGCGCTAACCCCTCTAACGGCTTTTGTTTTAAGCATCGCATCATTTCATGGTCGTGGTTTTTCCCAAGCAGCATTTCGCCAAATGATCCCTTGATTGCAGTTGCGGCGCTTTAAGCGTTCGTTGGCTTAGTCATCGAGGCAAGTCTCATTGCGACCTTTACTGATCGCTACTTTGGAGATCGCTAAGCAGAGCGGCAAAAGTCTTTTACTAGGCGGCCTGTGATCTCCGGTTCATCTGTGTCAGCAAAGTATCGCTCCTTGCTTGGAAGAAAACTTATGCCAATCCGCTTAGTGGTGCATCCGCCAAGTTCACACCACTGCTGGCTTGAGGGCGATGCCTGGTTGCCGTCGTGGCTGGTGACGACGGCGCTTGCCCCAC
>JAJPIU010000175.1 GCA_021324535.1 Pseudomonadota bacterium | reverse complement strand
AGTGAACTATTAGGCGTCCCTGCGGATACGCTCGATGCGGCGGATGGGCGTATCTTCGTCGAGACCGATCCGGAGCGCAGTGTCTCGTTCGTCGAGGCTGCGCAAAAGGCCGAGGCGACGCATGGCGCGCTTGCCGCTGTGGGCAGCTATACGCCGCCCAGGCTTGGCGGCGGCTTCAAGGGCGCGGGCGTTGGCATCTCCCCGGCGTATAGCTATACCGCGTGCGTCGCCGAGGTGGTGGTTGATCCCGACACGTATGACCTCAGGGTGGAGAAGCTCTGGGTGGCGCATGACTGCGGACGCGCGCTCAATCCAGTGGTGGTTGAGGGGCAGGTCGAGGGCAGCGCGTATATGGGCTTTGGCGAGGCCGTGCTTGAAGAGTCGGCGTTTCGCGACGCGCTGCACAAAATCCCGTCGCTGCTCGACTATAAGCTGCCGACGATCTATGACACACCGGAGATTACCGCGCTGCTTGTCGAATCGGATGATCGCGAGGGGCCATACGGCGCGAAGGAGGCGGGTGAGGGGCCGCTCAATCCCATCATTCCGGCCATCGCCAACGCCGTCTATGACGCGATTGGCGCGCGGGTGGACAGCACGCCTATCACACCCGATAAGATCGCCCGCGCACTGCGCGAACACGCGCGGCAGCGGAAGCGCGGCGCGCCCGCCCTGGCGCACGCATGAGATGGCTTGCTACCCTTGAATCCCTTTCGACGCAAAAGAGAGACCAACCATGCTACGTTTACCAGCCTTTGAGTATCGTTCCGCGCGCACCGTCGCCGAGGCATTGGAGCTGCTTGGCGAGTTCGGTGGTTCTAGCGTGGATAAAACGCCGGAGGCGCAGGTTATGCTCATGGCAGGCGGCACCGATGTGCTGCCCAACATGAAAGAACGCATCTTTGCGCTGCAACGGGTGGTTGGCCTGCATGGCGTCGCCTCATTGCGCGGCGTCTCGGTTGATCCTGAGCATGGAGCGCGACTTGGCCCAAATACCACGCTGCACGAGATCGCGAACGCGCCCGATATACGCGCACGCTATCAGGCGTTGGCCGAGGCCGCCAGCGTGATCGCCACGCCACAGATTCGCGCCCAGGGGACGCTTGGCGGCAACCTCTGCCTAGATACGCGCTGCAACTACTACAACCAATCGGCGCTCTGGCGCAAGGCGCGTGATTACTGTCTCAAAAAGGGGAGCGATGTGTGTCGTGTGGCGCCAAACGGGGCGGGCTGCTACGCCGTATCGTCGTGCGACACGGCTCCCGCGCTGATCGCGCTGGGCGCAACTGTGCGGATCGCCTCACGCAAGGGTGAACGCGAACTGTCGGTGGCAGACCTCTATTCGGATGATGGCATCCGGCCCGTACACCTGCACGATGGCGAGGTGTTGACCGATGTCTTGTTGCCAGCCCTGGAAGGTGATTGGCGTTCGACCTATGTGAAGTATCGTGTACGCGGCGCGTTCGATTTCCCCATCGCCAGCGTCGCGGTGGCCGCGCTATTCGATGGCGACGAATGCCTGGAAGCGCGTGTGGTTGCCCAGGCGGTGGCGACACATCCTCTGCCGCTCACCAAGGTCGAAACGCTCTTGAAGGGCAAACACTGGACGCCCGATCTGATCGTCGAGGCGGCGGAGATCGCATACAAAACGGTTCACCCGATGGATAACACCTCCGGCACAATAGCCCTGCGCCGTCGCATGATGCGCGCGTCCACGCAGCGCGCATTAGAGGCTGTGGCGCGGCCTGGGGCGTAGGATAGCGTGAAGAGCAGAGAAGCGTGCCGCGCGGACAGGCGGGTGGCAAGGTGTGGCGGGCGGGTGAACCTGCGCCTGGTCGTCAGTCCAGGGAGGAACGTGGCAGGCGCAGCGGGCGGGCGGCTGAAGCCACGCCTGGAGGCTACGCCACCCAGGCCGCCGACGCGGCCTACTATATGGCGAGTTAGATCGCGGATGGTAAGCGATCCTCCTTACCAAGCGGCTGTAGGCAGCTACGTACCGCCGCGCTCCTGGGCGGCTCCGTCACGCTCCCTGACACAACCCTATCTATACTGGCGCCACAGGTTGCCTCATCGAAGTACCACCGCTGTCTCTGGGGGCGTGTGTGGCTGGCGTCTCTCCACTACTGGCGTTGAGATCCGCCGTGCGTCAGAGAAAAATAGCCAGCTCGCTTGCCGGGCGGTGGGGGCGGCGCTTGGGGTCGTGGGCGGCGTAGCCCAGCGTGATCAGCGCATGTGGGATCAGCGTGTCATCCAGCTCCAGCGCCGCACGTGCGGTGGTTGGGGAGAACAACGGCGCGCACATCCAGCCGCCGTCAAGCCCCAGGCTATATGCCGCCAGCAGCATATTCTGAATTGCCGCGCCGAGGCTCTGAATCGCCATCACCTCCTCGGCGCGCTGGCGGTCAGCGTCGGGATAGTGATCGAGGTCGCTGAGATACAGACACGCCAAAACCAACGCGGGCGCCGTACGGATGCGCTCACGCGACTTCGCCAGCCGTAAGGCGATGGTCGCGTCGTCCTGTCCGTCCTGGGCAAGTGTCGCCTGCCAGTCGTCGCCCATCGCCAGCGCCAGCCGCTCTTTATGTTCCGCGCTGCTGATGACGACGAAGCGCCAGGGCTGGCGGCCATGCGGCGAGGGCGCCCAGATCGCCGCTTCGAGGATTTCGTCAAGTGCCGCGCGCGGCACAGGGCGATCCTGATAGGCGCGCACCGAGCGACGCCCGCGCGCCAGAGGTAAAAAGTCGAGTCCGCGCCCCGGCTGAAGCCAGATGCTTTCTGCATATGTTGAGGCTTGCCGCTTTTCATCATTCGTGTTGGCGTCATCCTGCGTCATTGGCGTCATTGGCGT
>JAJPIU010000014.1 GCA_021324535.1 Pseudomonadota bacterium | reverse complement strand
TGCTGCCTGTCTATACCGGCTGAGGCTTGCTGGCCACCAGGAACCCTGAGCCAGGGAACGCGGAGAAACGTCGGGGTTGCAGGGTCTCTGTGTGAACCTGTGAGAAATGAGCATTGGCGACGCCTTTTGTGCTATGATAGAAGAGTGGTTCACTGCGTGCATATCGCTGGTGCGAACATCTAGTTGATGAGATTCACCTCTCCTTTTCTTGCCTGCTCTCACCTCACTTCCCTGAGCGCACGAACAGACATTGTATGTCATCCCTGTATGAGGGCGCTTCCGGTTGAGTGAGTTCATTCCCACTCTCGTGCTACCTCTCAACACCATTTACAAAGGAGGTAGCCTCTTGGCTACTCGTATCTATGTCGGGAATCTCCCGTACACCGCAACGAATGAATCGCTTGCGCAGCGTTTTTCTGCGTATGGCGAAGTGACTGAGGCGATCATTGTTACTGATCGGGCGACAGGGCAAAGCAAAGGCTTTGGGTTTATCCAGATGACCAACGATGAGGATGCGCGCGCCGCGATTGCGCAACTCGACGGCGCCGATTGGGACTCGCGCGCGATACGTGTCAATGAGGCGCGCGAGCGTGTCGAGGGCGGGCGACGCGATGATCGCGCCGGTCGTTCGCGGTCGCGTAGTTGGTAGCGCGAGCCGGTCACGAGGCCAACGTTGCGGCGTCTGCACAGTGAAAGTCGGCGCCGACGCGCGGAGGGCGCCTGGGGATACGCTCAGGCGCCCTTTTTCTCTCATGAAAGGTCTTTATATGACGCCCTCAGAGGGTTTTGCGGAAGCGCCGCTCGCGCCGGTATCCTGCCATCAGAAAGATTGCCCTCAGCGTGTTTCGGCGGTCTGTGATCGGTGTGGCCATAGTTTTTGCGCTGAGCATGTGTCTGTCGTCACGCTGGAGCGACGGAAAGAGCAAGAAGAGGGACAAGGAAGCCATAGGCGGCTGCTTACACGCATTCCAACCTCGAAAACACGCTACCTCCTCTGTGCTCTCTGCAAAAAGAAGCCGTTTGACGCACACCAGTTTGGCGCGCTTGATCGCTCTATTTCAGCCGCAGGTTTGTGAAAGAGAGGGATACCGATGACGATGGCATATCAGGCGGAGGCCGCCAGCAACACGCAGAACATGCAGGAAACAGATGAAGCGTTGACAGCGTCCGCAGAACCCACAGAATCCGAGGAAATAGGAGCCTTGCGTGAGCGCGTACGTGAGCTTGAAGCGACGAATGCGACCATGTGCCATGTGATGCTGGTCGTCGCGGAGGGGCGAATGTTTTGGGAGCCGGAGACGCGCATCGAGACGTGTCGATTTTGTACGCTGAAGCGCGGCGGTGAGTTTGGTTATTCAGCCAAGCATGATGCGGAGTGCATCGTTACCGCAGCGCGAGCACTGGGATTTTAGACGCCTACTCGCCATTCTGCGGTATCAGCGCCCGCTGTGCGAGGCCACTACTTGCGCGTGGAACTGCTGGAGCCGCCGTTCTACACGCGCATGAACCTCCGCCGCTGGGACGCCCATCAGCACTTCCAGCGCCTCGTCCACCGTGCTGACCGGCCAGATGGCGAACCACCCCTCGCGCGCGATGGCGTCGGCGACCTCCGCGCGCAGCATCAGGTCGCGCTGATTGACGGCGGGGATCACGACGCCGTAGCCGCGTTCGGACTGTTCTCCTTGCGCACGCCGTTGGCGACAGAGTTCCCAGAAGCCCTCGATGGTCAATTCTCCACGCACATGATCCGAATCGGCTTGTTCGGCGACTCGCTCGATGTCCAGCAGGTCTTCGTCGCGCCCGGGGCTGACGGTGGCGCTAATGCGCGTGGGGACGGCAAAGTTACCATAGCACATTTCCGTTTGCCAGGATAAGGATATGATCTAGCTCACAGTCAGCACAACGTAGCGCCCAACCTCGGCGAAGCCGCATTTCTGCGCGATGCGCTGCGAGGGGAGGTTGTTGCCGCTTGTGCTCCAGATGGGGATGTGGCCACGGCGCTGAATCTGTTCGCAGACGAGGCTGGAGACTGCGGTTGCCAAGCCTTTGCCACGCCAGTCTTCGGCGGTTGCCACCGACACTTCTGCGTAGCGCGCCGATTGGCAGGAGGTGTGCGCGCGGGCGACGATGCGCCCTTCGCTGAACGCTCCCGCCACAATGCCTTCGCGTAGCAGTTGCTCCATCCCGCCATACGCCGCGCCAACCGCCCCGCCGGTGCTGAACGCAAGCTGTGGCGCATCATCGGGAGTAAGCAGGCGCACCGAAGGATCGCTGTAGTGAACGACCGGCGTAGTAAGCGTATAGTAGAGAGTCTCGCCATTGTTCAGCCTACTTCTTCCCTCGTCTTCAATCAACTGGCGCAGGGCGCCTGCAATCTGGGGGATGACACGGATGCTTGCCCATTGGGGAATGGCGTCGAGGACGCGCTTCATGGTCGCAGGATCGTCGCCAAAGCCGAGGTAGGCATTGGCGAACGTCGGAACAACCACTGCTTGAGGATGCGCTCTATCGCCTGTCAGCCAGGCTGTACGTATCCCACGCCGGAGCAGTTGCGCCGCGAATACGGCGTCTGGCTTCTCGCCGAGCGTGTCGGCAAGCTGCGGGCCTTCGTCTGGCGTTGACTGGCGTATGATAGGATCGGTCGGCATAATGAACCTCATTGGGAAAGGGAAGCAAGCATATGGTAACACTATACGATCAACCGATTGCGCCGAGGCGTTGTCCCGAATGTGGTGGCGTGATGGTGTGGGGCCAAATGCGCTGGTCTGTAACCAGTGTTGCGATCCGACACGCGGAGGCTCCGTTTGTTGAGCGGGCGGATATGCGGGGCAAATGGTATCCCGTCACAATCAACGTCTGTACGCAGTGTGGGCATATCGGTTTCTATATCGCCTACCCCTTAACAACGATGATTCCTAAGAGCGATGGTGCGGACGCCTAGCACGACGAAGCGTGGGATGATGGCCTCGCGCGGAAAAGGAAGGTTGTTCATCAGGTCAACTCTCGTGCGGCAATATCCGTTCGCCAGTGGGCGCCGTCGAAGTGGATGCGCTCCACGTTGGCGTACGCCTTCGCCCGTGCCTCGGCCATTGTCGCGCCACTGGCGACCACCGTCAAGACGCGCCCACCGGACGTGACAAGCCGCCCGTCGGCTTCGAGCCGTGTGCCTGCGTGGAAGGCCAGCACGCCGTCATCCAGTGTATCGAGTCCGGTGATGGGCAAGCCTTTCTCATAGGAACCAGGGTAGCCAGCAGACGCCAGCACGACGCCGCACGTCACCTCGTTTGACCACTCTAACGCGGGAGCTTCATCGAGCCGCCCATGCGCCACAGCGTCGCACAATGCGAGCAGATCGCTTCGCAGCCGGGGCAGCACGACCTGCGTTTCAGGATCGCCAAAGCGCGCGTTGTATTCCAGCACATAGGGGCCATCCTGGGTGATCATCAGTCCTGCATAGAGCAATCCTCTGAATGGCGCGCCAGCCTGGGCTAGCGCGGCGACGGTTGGCCGCAGAATGCGCCGCTCGATCTCTTCGAGCAGCGCGTGCGTGGCGAAGCGAGGAGGAGAGTAGGCGCCCATGCCGCCAGTGTTTGGCCCCTTGTCGCCATCATAAACGCGCTTGTAGTCGCACGCGGGGGCCAGTGGGAGGACATGAGAGCCATCTGTCAGCGTGAAGAGCGACAACTCGACACCCTGCAAGAAGTCTTCGATGAGGATGGTCGCGCCTGCCTCGCCAAGCGTGTGTTCTTGCAGGAAACCTCTGAGAGCGGCGCGCGCCTCTTGGCCGTCGTGTGCGATAACAACGCCTTTGCCCGCTACCAGCCCATCCGCTTTGATCACAAGGGGATAACATCCTTTGCCGTGCGCCAACACTGCCTGCTCACGTTGTTCGAGATACGCCAGCGCGGTGGTGTGATCGTCGAAGCGTTCTGCGCGCGCTGTGGGGACACCCGCCTGAGTCATCAGTTGCTTTGCCCAGGCTTTGCTGCTCTCGATGCGCGCCGCAGCCGCCGTAGGGCCAAAGATCGCCAATCCGCGCGCCTGGAAGGCATCCACAATGCCGTTCGCCAGTGGGTCTTCGGGGCCAACGATGGTCAGGTCAATGGCGTTGCGTGCAGCCCAATCGGCGCAGATGGCGGTATCGAGCGGATTCAGCGCCACGCACTCGGCGAGCGCGGCAATGCCACCGTTGCCTGGCGCGCAGTAGAGCGCCGATAACTGCGATGAGTGGCGCAACGCCCAGCAGAGCGCATGCTCTCGTGCGCCGGAGCCAATAACCAGGACACGCATTCAGAGGTTCCCTTCAGGGCAATAGATTCCCCCTCTCCCAATCTGGCAGGATGCGGGAAAGGGGGAATGGTGTTTTGGAATCGCTTATTTGCCGTGTGACTTCATGTAGCGCGAGGCGGCGAAGGCGGCCAGCGCGCCAAGCGCCACACCACCCGCCACAGCGCCGCCAATGGCGAGGTCGCGCATCAGTTCAGGGTGATGCTTCATGATATAGTGGTGCATCTCCGAGACCTGCATAGGAGTGGCTGTGGCAGGATCGATCTGCGCGAGGCGCATGGCCTCGGGCGAGCTACCCGCGACCGTAAGCAATTGCTTGTGGAAGCCTGCGGCGATAGCTTGCAGCTTATCAGGCGGAAGGTTCTCATAGTGCTCGTCGGTCACTTGCTTGACCAGTGCGGGATCGGCGTTCTGGTGGAACGCAGTGAGCGCGTCTGCGGCCTGCTGACCGGAGATTTGATCTGCTGTGCCCGCGTCGTGGTGCGAGGCCAATGTTTGGACATCGGAATGTTCGGGGTCTTGGAACATGGTGAGTGAAACTCCTTCGCCACTATGCGATACGGTCGTTTGTCGCGCCGCACTCCTGGCAGGTGAGCGGCGTATCGTGGGACGCCACATGGCGCCCCCGAAAAGTGTATCACGGTATTGTGCTCTTGTCTAATGGCCGCTTGGCGCCAATGTGATAAAGTTCACACATTTGGCGTAGTGTGGCTAGCCCCGCTGCGGAAAAGCCGCAATATGATACACTGCTTTTCAGCAAAGGTTAGTAACGGTGACAAGGCAGGAATATGTAGACTAGGGCCAGTTTGACAGAAAAGCAGCGTGCGTGTTTGGACGATGTGCGCGCGGTGAGCGAATGGGCGACGCGCATCGCCGGGCGCTACATAGGCGTGGATCGCGCCGAAGAGTATGGGCGACGCAACGGCGTTGAGGGCGAGTTGCTCGTCAGGGTGACGCCAACGCGCATCATCTTCCAGAAAGATGTCGCCGATTAGTCTTGCGCCACGCTACTCTGCTCTGCCACAATCTCTGCTGGGATTGCCGTTTCCGCGCGTGGAGTCATATCCCCTGGGGGAGATGCGGCCAGCGATTCACCCATCTGGCGAAGTTGCTTGCGGAGCACGATGCTCACAACGACTCCTAATATGGCCCAGACAGCGACGACCACGGGCACAAGCTCCAGCGCGCCACTGCCCGGCGATGGGATGATCGCAGCCACAAAGATCGCCGCAGAGATGAGCGTGCCAATCGCCGGAAGAATGCCATGCCGGAGCAGCTTGAACTGCGCACGCTGCTTGCGTAGAAAGAACAGGATGCACGCGAGGCAGACCAACGTATAGATAATCAGAATGAACACCGCATCGAGCGTGCTGAGGAATGTATACGCGCCAAGCGGCGTCAGCAGCAGCCCGGCGCCGAGGCCAATTGTCAGTCCAAGAGCGCAAAGCAGGGTGATCGCCCCCGCAGGTGTGCGTCGTTGGGGATGTGTCCAGGCGAGCCAGCGCGGGAGCAGGTTGTCGCGCGCGACGGCGTAGAGGATGCGCGAGCCGCCATTGACGATGGCCAGCGAGGCCGAGAAGAACGAGAACAATCCCACGAGGTCAATAAACGCTGCGAAGACCGGGCCGCCGACGTGACGGGCGAGGGTGTCAAATGGGGCAGGATCGTTTGCGTAGCCGGTGGCGATCTTGCCAGGGTAGCCAATCGTCGCGGCGTAGGCCATGATCACATAAAAGAGGCCAATCACAATCATCGAGGCGTAGACCGCGCGGGGAATGTTGCGGCGAGGATTGTTCGTCTCCTCGCCAAGCGTCGTGGCCGTCTCGAAGCCAATAAAGCTCAGCACGCCAAGCACAATGCCAATGGCAAGGTCGCCCTGCGGTGGAACAACGCCAGGACTGAACGGCGCTGCGGTCAGCGTATTCGTCGCGCCAGCATGCCAGAGGATCACGCCTGCCAGCAACAAACATACACCAAGCTCGAAGGAGAGGAAAACAAGGTCAACCCGCAACGACTCACGCGCGCCAATCACGCTGAGCGTGAAGACGACGAGCGTGATGACGATCAGGTAGAAGCCCCAGTGCAGGTTGAAGCCGAAGAAACGGTAGACGAGTGTCTGTACGTTGTAGCTCATCATCATGAAGGTGAAGGGCGCGCCCAGGCCAATTGCTATCAGGCCCACCCAGCCGGTGAAGAATCCCCAGCGTGGGCTGATGCCCTCGCTGACGAAGGTATACGCCGAGCCGCTGGATGGTAGTTCTCGCGCAAGCTCGCTATAGGGATTGGCGACAAGCAGCGCCACCACAAAGCCGATGACATAGCAGAGCGGTATCGCCAGGCCAGCGTACTGCGCCTGGGGGATGGTGTTGAAAAAGATCGAGGCGGCTGGCGACATGACGCCAATCGAGATAATGACAGCATGCCAGAGGCCAAGCGAGCCGCTACGCAACGAGCGTGTTGCTTTGGTGGAGTCGGCGGGCGTGGCGTCGGCCTCAGGGGTTGGAATCGCGGTCATGGTATGTGTTCTCCTTGATGAAAGCAGCGAAGGTGGTGGTAGGACAGGCAGGCGGGCGGGTGAAACCGCACCTCAGGGCTGCGCCACGAAGTCCGCCTGCGCGGACTCTATGGATGAAGCCCCTCTCCCACTGGGGTAGGGGCTGGGGTAGGGGCCTACGCCACGCCAAACAGGCTACGCAGGTAGTCATTCAGATACATGCCCTGTGGATCGAGCGAGGCGCGCACACGTTGGAAGTCTTCCCAGTGGGGATAGAGCGCGCTGAGGCTAGCGGAAGTCTGCGTGTGCATCTTGCCCCAGTGGGGACGGCCCTCGTAGCGCCTGAATATCTCTTCGACCGCCTGAAAATACGGTTTGTACTCCATCCCGCGATACATATGCACGGCGATGTAGGCGGAATCGCGCCCGTAGGCAGGGCTGAGCCAGATGTCGTCGCGGCGCACGAAGCGACACTCGATGGGGAAGTGGACGTTGAATTGGCGTTGCTCGATAGTTGCGCGTATCTCATTCAGCGCCGCCGTGAAGTGTTGCGCGGGGAGGTTGTACTCCATCTCCTGGAAGCGCACGACGCGCGGCGTGGCATAGAGCCGGTGGCTGTAGTCAATCTCCTCTGCGGAGGAGATTGCGCTTGCCGAAATCTTGCTGACCGTCTTCGTCGCTGGGGGCGCGATGCGGCAGATCTCCGAGAGCGCCCAATAGACACCGTTTTCCAGCACGATCTTATTGAACTCGCCCCAGAGGTTGCTCCCCGTCGCTTTGGCGTCCGTCTCATTCAGATATTTGGCCTGCGCCCATTGGGTGTAGGGCATCCAGAAAAACTCGAAGTGTGTGTTCTCTTGCTTCAGCCGCTCCACATTCTCGATGCAGTAGTCCACTTTCTCGCGGCGCACCTGGAAACGCAGCCGCTTCGCCGGAACGACACGCAGCTTCACCGAGGCGATGATTCCTAGCGCCCCGATGGAGACCTGCGCAGCCTTGAATATCTCAGGATTGCGTTCAGCCGAGCATTCGAGCAGGTCGCCGTCAGCCGTCACGAGCGTCAGCCCGACGACCTGGGTGGAGAGCGTGCCGAAGCGTGCGCCCGTGCCGTGTGTACCTGTGCTGATGGCTCCGGCGATGCTCTGTACGTCTATGTCGCCGAGGTTTTCCTGCGCCACACCGCGCGCCAGCAGCGTCTCGCCAAGCGTTTTGAGCTTCGTGCCGCCCAGCACGGTCGCCGTGCCTGCCGCTTCGTCAATCGCCTGCACGCCCTGTACGCCATCCAGTGAGATGAGCACGTCATCGGACTGGACAAGCGGGGTAAACGAGTGGCCGGAGCCGACGACACGAACATGCCGCCCTTCACGTGCGTAACCTTTGATGCGCTGTGTAAGCTCCTCGACGCTTTGCGGCGTGACGATCTCACGTGGCTGCGCCTGCACGGAGCCTGACCAGTTGCGCCAGTGTCGCCGTCGGCCTGCGGTTGCCGCCGCCTGGGCAGTGGATACCTGCGCTGATGATGTGGACGTAGACATGCTGGCCCTCCTTTACAAACCTTACAGAAAGCACTGGCCGTCGCCGCGATACGTAGGAATCTCGTCAACTATCGCGCCGTTTGAGACGAGCAGCAAATGGGTGAAGCGTTCGCAGAGTTCGCCCGCCTTGCTGTGACGTAGGAAGATGGGATCGCCAAGGTTTAGCGGAATTGGCCCACTGTAGTGAATAGGTGTCTGCACCTCGCCGCCCGCCTCCAGCGGATCGAGTTTCGCGCCGACCGGCAGATAGGGCGCGGGCAGCTTATCGGCGCCGAGGCCGCCTGAGGCGACGTAGCCGCCGCCCAGGCAGGTGTAGATGTCTGGACGTGGACGCCGCACGATCTCGATGGCGTAGCCTGCGGCGGGCAGATAGCGAAACGCCCGATAGTTATCGAAGAGCGCCGGGCCATAGAACGCCGAGCCGACGGTCACCTCTGTGACGGCGGCTTCGTTGCGCGTGGTGGCCAGGCTGCCGGTGCCGCCTCCGTTGACGAAGCGCAAGGGACGTTCGGGTGTGGCGAATGTCTGCGCCAGCGCGACGATCTCCGCGCGGCGGCGCGCCGCCTCTGCTACCGAGCGGCGCTGCAAGAAGCGCACAAGCTGATTTTTGAGCGCCTGCCCGCGATAGTTGTCGCCGACGCCGGCGACCTGCGCCTCGTAGCCCATCAGGCCATCCAGCCAGATGTACTGGGATGCGGCAATGCGCTCGATGATGGGACGCGCCTGGGCCGCCGTGCGTATGGATGACCGCCAGACGCCAAAGTGTAGCCCTGGAAGATCAATCGCCATATCAATATCCAGGCAGAGCGGCAGGCGCACACCCTCGCGCTTGGCGATAGTTTCCGCATGCTCGACATGCGCCAGGCTATCCACCATCAGGGTGATATGCGCGCCAGCTTTGGTCACCTGGGCGATGGCGGCAATGTCGTCGGCGCGCCAGCAAGGATACCCCATCAGTAGATCATCAAAGCCTTGCTGAGCCAGGTAGACCGCCTCGTGTGGTGTGAAGGTCATGATCCCCTGAAAACAGGGATCGCTTTCCAGGATGCGCCGCAGTATACCGACGCTGCGCACCGACTTCGACGCCACGCGGATATGCTTGCCTCCGGCGCGCGAGGCGACGGCGCGTATGTTGGCGTCGAGCAGATCAAGGTCAACATAGGCGAAGGGCATACGACGCCCGGAGAAGATGCGCTGGTACGCTTCGTAGGTCGGCTGAGGAAACGGCGCTGTAGACGGCTGTTCGGCCTGCGCAGCCGTAGTCGCGCCAGATTCTTTGTGGTCGGTGATCATGTGTGACTCCTCTCACTTACATGGTGAGAAACCGAGGAGACAGGTGTTTCGAGTAATCCGACGATGGTGGCGATGAAGGTGTTGAGATCGCGCTGGGCGCGGGCGGCGTCGCGGTCACTGAGGTATTGCAGGGTGAGGCCGTCGAAGCCCGCCACCAGAAAGCGCGCGATCTGCTCGAAAGACACACCGTTGTCCATTCGCAGCACGATAAGCGTCTCGCGCAGAATGGTTTCGACGACCGAGACATAGCCTGCGTACTGTTCGCGCGCCAGCCAGGCGGACTCAGGGTGACGCTGTGTGTAGAGCGTCAACTCAAGCTGGATCATCTGCAACTCCGGCTCACGCTCGACATACGCCCAGAACGCCTTCATCGCATCGGCGATAATCGTGCGCAGATTGGCGCTGCCAGAGAGCATCTCAGGGTTGACGACACTCATCACCACCTCGTGTGTCTGGCGCATGAGTTCTTGCAACACCGCCAGCAGCAGATCGTCTTTGCTGCCGAAGTAGTAGCGCAACGTGGCCTGGTTGACCTGGGCCTCGTTGGCGAGCATGCGTGTGGTTGTCTCGGCGACGCCGTGACGCGCGAGCGTGCGCATGGCAGATTGAAGCAACGCAGAGCGGCGGCCATCCCGCGCCTGTTCACGCGAGTTCCCGTTTTTGCGCTGGTCGTTCGGGCTATCCGCCGTGATATGTTCCAAGGTCAGCCCACACTGTCTGGTGTTATTCAACCGCTTGAATAAGACGAAAGAAATTGAGGAAAGTATGCCAGAGAAACGAAGGATTGTCAATGGCCGTCAATTTTTGCCAAATTTTCTTATAGCCGTCGGCTACGCATGTACTCACGTTTGCAATACTCCAATTGGGAGCACCGTCTTTTAGGGAGTGATTTAACCATCTTCTCCCTTCCCCGCTGGGGAAGGGAGAAGATGGCGGCAGGCGGGATCGCGGCCTCGATCTCAATATGCGAGCGAAATGCACGAATGTACACGCTCAACGGACGCGCTGCACATGGAGCAGGTAGTCTTCCCGATGTAGCGGGTTGTCGTCGGTGCGCTTTCTGGTAGGAGGCGAGCCAGCCACTTTGCGATAGCCTGCCTCTTCCACCATCAGCACACCCTCGCCTTCCGTCATGGCGGGTAGCTCCCTTCTGAGCGCCTCCGCAGCGGCCACCGAGAGGGCGCCTGAGACCACGAAAGTCTCGTTTTGCAAGATTGGCTGCTCGTAGGCGCCACCCAACGCAGTCAACCTGAACAAAACGACGCTAAGCGCATGGGCGGGAATGCGCAACTCGAAGCGATTGATAGGCTCGTAGACGTCGGTACCAGCCCGCGCCAGCGCCTCCATCAATACCAATGGAACCAGGTAGTGGAAGTCGGCGCGCTTCGTGCCGTCATCCCGATGGCTGTTGTAGCCCGTGCGGGTAAGCGTCACAAGGATATCCGTCACTTCCCAGCCATAGACACCCTGCGCAAGCGTTGCGCGCGTAGCATCCTCGATGGCCTGGTGAAAGTGCAGCGGCAGCGCGCCAGGAGTATAGGTATATCGTACTCCACTGCCCACAGGCCCAGGCTCGACGCGAAAGCCAACGGTCGCCTTGAAGGGGTTGCCCGGCGCTCCCATGAAGTCAATCGCTTCACCGACGCCATGCGGCTTTTCGACGCAGACGATGACACTCTCGCTGAAGCGTACACCAAGGCCATACCGCTCTTGCAGCATGGATTCGATCACCTCCTTTTGCACCTCGCCAAAGATGCGCAGATGGAGTGTCTGATGGAGGTCATCTTTCAGTACATGGATGAGCGGATCTTCCTCCGCGAGTTCAAGAAGCGCCTGATAGAGTCGGCGCCTATCTTCATGGCGCAATGCTTCGATGCGCGTCTCGAATTGAGGCGTCGCGAAGTGAAGCGATTTCATCTGAGCCGACTGCTCGCCAATGATGTCACCTATCTTCGCCTCGCGCAGCCCCCAGACCTTGCAAAACTCGCCAGCCTCCACCGTTTGCGCCGGTCGCACACCTCCGTTCCAGAAGAGAGAAAGCTTCCGCGCCCTGCCGGTGTACGTCTCATACGCTCCATCTCGCGTTTGCCGATGGAGTTTCACATCCGCTCGCGCGTACAGACAGCCCGCAAACACACGCACATAGGCGACCTTCTCGCCCATTGGCGCCTTTTCCAGCTTGAAGACGACGCCTGATAGAGGAGCGTCTTTCTGCCGTCTGGTGGAGGGGAAGTAGCGACCCAGGTCGGCAAGCAGTTCGCCCACGCCGACGCCCGTCATCGCCGAGCCAAAGTAGACCGGCAAGAGCGCCGCCTCCTGAACTTGCCGTGTGAGCGATATGTGTATCTGCTCATCGGCGATGGGTTGTCCCTCCAAGAAAGGGGTAAGGAGCCGATCATCGCCAAGCGCAAGGCGTTCGATGCAGGCGCGCCGAAACGCCTGATCGCTCATGGCAGAGGGCAAAACTGACGCCTGCTTTGTCCCGATGTGCTCGACGCTTTGGAACGGGATGATCTGTTCGGTGAGTTTTTCTCTGATGCGCTGAATCAGCCCATCAGATTGAGCGCCGTTGCGGTCGATCTTATTGATAAAGATGATCGTGGGGATGCGCAGCCGTCTGAGAGCGGAGAACAGCACGGATGTTTGCGGCTGAATCCCTTCCACAGCGGAGATGAGGAGGATGGCGCCATCGAGGACGCTGAACGCGCGCTCGACCTCGGCAAGGAAGTCCGGGTGGCCTGGAGTATCAATCAGGTTGACTTTCAGGTCGCCAACGAAGAACGAGACGACCGAGGCTTTGATGGTGATGCCGCGTCGTTTCTCGAGTTCCAGCGAATCGGTCTGGGTTGTGCCGCTATCTACGCGACCAACCTCTTCGATGACGTGTGTCTCATACAGGATGCGCTCGGTCAGGCTGGTCTTTCCAGCGTCTACGTGCGCGACAATGCCGATATTGATGGTTGTCACTGCGTGTGAACCTCGTTGTCATGTGCATAGCAAACTCCATTTGTGGTGAGAAAACAGTCTTTCGGGGCATGGTAATACTCTCCTTGCTACATGCTTCCCATGTCACATGCTGCGCAAACTGCTCGAACGACACAACAACGAGTGGGCGCCAATGCTGGCGAACGAGATCGCTTTGTTGGCCTGCCACAGTGTACGCAACGCGAGGGAGCGATGTCAAGTTACATAATTGTAAGCCGTCAAGGGGCAAACTGTAGAAAGTGAGGGGATCCGGCCAAACCCAGGTTTTCAGCAAACCGATGGGCGCCCTAGACACGAACCGTATCTATGTGTAAAATGTATATAGATACAGCGAAAGGAGCCAGGCGCATGAGTGACACCATCCACGATGAAAGTGACCCAACGAGCGCAACGTCCAAATCGGATGCGGATTTTATGGGGGCGCCCACGAACTGGCTTACCCCGGCGGTACTGCTGCTCCTGCGAGACATGAGTTCCTATGGCTACGACCTGATGAAGGCGTTGACCAGATTTGGGTTCGCGATGATGAATCCGGGGCCGCTCTATCGCATGCTGCGGCAGATGGAGAAGGATGGGCTGGTCAGTTCCAATTGGGACACCACCAGGCAGGGACCGGCGCGTCGCATCTACTCCATCACTGAGGCGGGCGAAGCCTATCTCAAACTCTGGGGGCGCTCACTCGACCAGTACCGCAGGATGATGGATCAGTTCTTCCGCCTGTATACCCACCAGCCGGAGGATGAGTAAGTAGCTAAGTAGCGCGGCTATGCCGCACGGGCTGAACAAAAGTTGAACAAGTAGCGCGGCCATGCCGCACGATACAAGAAGGGAAGTTCCACAATGGCAGACACAAAGAAGGCGCAAGCTACAGCCGAGCCGAACAGTGAGAATGAGATGATACAAGCGGCGCGCGCATGGGTCAAGACACTCAACGAGGCAGGCGCGGCGGTTGCCGAGACAGCGCTTGCCTTGCAGGATCGCAATGTGCGTTTCACGCAGTCGGTCGTAGACCAGAGCTTGAAGCAGATCGAGGATCAGACAGCGACGTTGCGCAAGCTCTATGGTGATTTGGCCAGCCAGACCGACGCCCCGCGCGCCGCATTGCGCGATCTCAGCCGCGAGGCCGCCGAGGCGTATGTTGGGCTCCTGACCGCTCCTGTGCGGTTTGCGCGGCGCGCAGCCGAGACCATCCAGGAGGCGGTGGAGCGCGGCGTCGAAGAGTAGCCTGCTCGTCTCCCACGTTGCTAGTGTCTTTGTTAGCTTCCCCTGCGACATCGTAACACACGTCGCAGGGGAATGTTTGTCTTAGACACCTCGCTTGGGCGCCTGGCTACGCTCGCTCAGAGCGTGGGGCCAGCCAGGCGTCTATCTGCGGCCAGGTGCGTTTGATGGCTGCGCTGCCTGCCATCATGCCGATGTGGCCGCCAGGAATCCTCAGCAGTTGTTTGTCTTCGCTGCTGATCTTCTCCATGATACCCTCTGTCTGCTCCGGCGGAACGATGTGGTCTTCGGTGGCGATGAGATTGAGCACGTTAGCGCGAATATGGCTGAGATCCACCGTCTCGCCTCGTAATTTGAGCGTCCCGTTCATGAGCCGGTTGTTGCGATAAAGTTCCATGATGAGCTGGCGATAGGCGCCGCCGGCGATGGGAATGAGGTCAGTCACCCAAGTGTTCATGGCGCGCCACGACTCCACAACGCGAGGATCGCGCAGGTTTTCCCACAGGCGCAGATAGTTGGAGATGTAATTTTCGACGGGCTTGAGGGCCTTGGCTCCGTAGTCGAGCAGTTCGCCCGGCATGTTGCCATAGGCGGCCAGCACTTTGTCTACATCGAAATGCTCATCGTTTACCCAGCGGATGAACCCGCCGCACTGTGGATTGCTGAAGTCGAGCGGAGCGGTGAGCAGAATCAGGTTGCGCAGGCCACTCTCAGGGCGCAGCGCTGCGTACATCGTCGTGAGAAGCGCGCCGATACACCAGCCAAGCAGGCTAAACTCGTCGGCGCCGGAAAACGATTTCAGCTTGCGGATCGCGCGCGGCAGGTAGTCAAGCACATAATCATCAAAGGTATTGTTTTTGTCTTCGAGGCCAGGAACGCCCCAATCGAGCAGATAGACATCGTATCCCTGCCCCACCATATACTCGACAAAGCTGTTCCCTGGCCGCAGATCAAGAATGGAGGAGCGATTCATCAGCGCGAAGACCAGCAAAAGCGGAATAGGATGGCGTTTCTCAGGCGGAAGGACGGGGATGTAGTGATAGAGTTTGGCTTTGTTGAGTGTCCAGATTACCTCTTTGGGCGTTTGCGCAATGGGATAGGGAATCGTAAACGCCTGCTGGAGGGTACGCAGCGACGCTTCGATGTCGCGCAGCTCCGTCTCAAGCGTACTCACCTCGCGGTCGGGGGTTTTTGTTGATCGTGCCATCTATCTCTTGCCTCTCTTGGTCTTACTCCGCTCCGGTTGCTTGCGCGACTCTCGTTCCCCGCGTTGTCCTCGCTGTGCGAGTTGCACGCGCTGGAGCGTTTTCCGGGGTTGGCCCATCGCTCCTGGCAGTTCTCCTACGTCTGGGCGTCGGCTTTGTGGTCGCGGTCGCGGTGGCGCCATTTGCTTTATTCGCCCTGTTCGCCCTGTTTGTCGCCGCAGGAGCCTCTCTGGTGGCTCCATTGGCTGCGCTTGCCGCGCCAACGACCTGAGGAGTGGTCTGAGTATTCAACGTGGTGAGCACACTCAGCGCTGCGATGGAGCTGGCGATGCGCTGAGTGACCCGTTCTATCTCTGCAAGCCGCACATCGAGGTCATCGAGGCGAAATTCGATGTTTGTCATGCGCCCGGCGAGGCTGACCACCTCGGCGCGCGACGGCAGGTTCAATTGATTCAAGAGCTGCGTCATCGTCTGTTCGATAATCTTACGCATCGGCGCCGAGACGGTCAGGTAGGTATCGAGCAGACGCCCGGTTGCCTCGGAATAGGCGTCGGTATTCACCGCCTCAGTCATGGTTTTTGACCAGGAATCGAGCACCGTCTGTTGCGTTTGTTTCCAGAAGCCAAATGGGTCAAACAGGTTACTTGGATCGATGCGATCAGGCGTCTGGCTCATTATATAGCTTGCCTTTCCATCCGCCAGCGACGGACAACCTGGGCGCCGAGACAGGAACGACAGGAACAGATGGGATTGGGGTAGCGTCGTCGGCGACCTCTGCGCCCCACCGCCCTCAGAGAGGGAATTGGCGACGCTACCCCACAGGACGTGCGGCGCCCATGTTTTGTCACGCCTGGTCACAAAGACATCAACCCAAGCGCCAAAGACAAGCGACAATACCGCCATCACAGCCATCACAGCCATCACATATAGATGCCACCGTTGATGTCGAGCGCGCTGCCAGTGATATAGTCACCATCTACGATCAGGTAGCGCACGGCGCGGGCGACCTCCTGAGAAGTGCCAACCCTCCCCAATGGGATACGTTTGAGAATCTGCTCCTTCACATGCTCCGGCACCTGGGTGTACATATCCGTCTCGGTGAAGCCGGGGCAGACGGCGTTCACTGTGACGTTGTAGCGCGCAAGCTCGATGGCGGCTGTTTTGGTGAGGCCGATGATACCGGCCTTGGCTGCGGCATAGTTCGCCTGCCCAAAGTTGCCCATCTTCCCAACGAATGAACTGACCTGGATGATCTTGCCACTCTTCTGTTGGATGAAATGGGGGAGGGCCGCCTTGAGGGTATAGAAGTAGCCGTTGAGGTTCGTCTGAATAACCGCGTTCCAGTCGGCGATGGTCAGGTTCTTGAGCGCACGATCAACGGTGACGCCCGCATTGTTGACCAGCACATCAATCTTGCCGAACTCGGCGAGTGTCGCGTCAATCAATGCGCTGGCCTGGTTGGGGTCAGACACGTCGGCGCGCACGGCAACGGCGCGCCCGCCCGCCTCACGCAGGCGTTTGGCGGCATCCTCGGCAAGCTCCGCGCTTTTCGCATAATTGACAACGAGATGGGCGCCGCCCGCGCCCAATTCCTCGACGATGGCGCGTCCGATGCCGCGCCCTGCTCCGGTAACGACGATCACCGCGCCTGCCAGTTCCGCCATTGAATGGCCTCCCTTCACCCCAGCGCGCGGCCACCATGATGGTATCCTCTCGCGCTGACGACACCCGTGACATCTTCACCACACTCAATCGGTGTGTTCTAGCGTCATACAAGCCAAAACGGCGGCTGTCAAGTGAGCGCGTATTGTCTCATACGAAAACGGCGGCGCGCCTGGGATTACGCTGGCGGTCGCCTGTTCTTCAATCCAGGCGCAAACACTTCTGCTGCCTCCGTCTCCACCGCCTCACGAATTGTCTCCGCCACTACCTCTGGGGTGTCTATCTGTATGCCGCCCGATCCTCCGCCAGGCGGACGCCAACCGGTTGACGCGCCTGGCTGGGTCTGCCCCTGGAGGTTGGCAAGATGCTGATGGAATCCCGTCGCGGTGATAGCAGGATACACCAGACAGACGCGAATACGCTCCAGGGCAAGCTCCTGGCGCGCCGTCAGACTGATAGCGTTGAGCGCGTGCTTGGTCGAGGCGTATGGCCCCACGCCGGGGAGCGTCATGCGCGTTGTGCCGGAGCTAATGTTTACGATCACACCACCCTCAGGCTGCTTGCGCATGATCGGGATGACCGCCTGCATGGCGTTGAGTACACTGACGACGTTCAACTCGAAAACTGCACGATAGAGGCCCAGGTCGGTGTCGGCGATGGGCGTATGCAAGCCCTGTCCTGCATTGTTGATGAGCACATCGATACGCCCATAGTGGTCGTTGGCCTGCGCAATCATCTGGCGCACAGCCTGCTCATCACACATATCCGTCGGCAGGGCGATGGCGTCGGGTAGCTCGGCTGCCAGCTTGTTCAACTTCTCGGCTGAGCGCGCAGCCAGGGCCAGGCGCGCGCCGAGGTTGGCGAAGAGACGCGCTGTCGCCAGCCCGATGCCCTCGGACGCGCCCGTCAGCACAACAACCTTTCCAGCGATCTTCATGCTCACCTCTCTCTGTCCCTTCCCAAAGCTGAGGAGGGGGTACATTGGCGCTACGCGGCGCTACGCCCACTCATCCCTCCCTTCCCATCTGGGGAAGGGGGGCAGAGGGTTAGGTCAGTTCAAGTCAACCCAGACGCTCTTGATCTGGGTATATTCATGGAGCGAGGCGTCGCCAAACTCACGCCCGTAGCCAGACTGCTTGTAGCCACCGAACGGGGCCGAGGCATCGAAGAGGTTGTAGCAGTTGACCCACACGGTGCCTGCCTGCAAGGCTGCCGCCAGGCGGTGCGCCGTCTTCAGGTCGCGTGTCCAGACGCCAGCGGCTAGGCCGTACTCGCTGGCGTTGGCGCGCGCCGCCACTTCTTCAACGGTCTCGAAGGGCATCACTGCCAGCACTGGGCCGAAGATCTCCTCACGCGCGATGGTCATAGTATCCTGCACATCCGTGAAGACCGTCGGCTTGACGAAGTACCCGGCCGTGTTGGCGTCCATCAGGCCACCTGCCGCCAATGTCGCCCCCTCGCGTTGGCCAGCCTCGATATAGCCGGTCACGCGCTTCAATTGATCGGTGGAGACAAGCGGGCCAAGTTGTGTTTTGGGATCGAGCGCATGGCCGACACGCATTTTGTTCGCCGACTCGATCAGCCGCTCCGTCACCTGATCCGCGACGGACTGCTGCACATACAGGCGCGCGCCCGCCGTGCAGACCTGCCCCTGGTTGTACATCACGGCCATCAGCGAGCCACGAATGGCGGCGTCCATATCGGCGTCGGGGAAGACAATGTTTGGCGATTTGCCGCCAAGCTCCAACGAGAGCCGTTTGAGATTGCCCGCCGACATCTTGACGATCTCACGGCCCACCTCGGTCGAGCCGGTGAAAGCGACCTTATCCACGCCCATATGCTTGACGATGGCCGCGCCTGCCGTCGGCCCAAAGCCCGGAACAATATTGACCACACCATCGGGGAAGCCGGCCTCGACCAGAAGTTCACCGATCAGCAGCGCAGTCAATGGGGTCTGCTCGGCTGGCTTGAGGACGACAGTGTTGCCGCATGCCAGCGCGGGCGCGAGCTTCCAGGCGGTCATCAGCAAGGGGAAATTCCAGGGGATGATGGAGCCGACCACACCGACCGGCTCGCGCAGCGTGTAGGTGAAGAAGCGTTGCGCCGGAGCGGCGGCGTTGCCTGCGGGCAGCGTCTCGCCATGGATTTTGGTGCACCAACCGGCGTAGTAGCGGAAGTGATCCACTACCAGTGGCACGTCGGCCATCCGAGCGATGCGCTGCGTCTTGCCCATATCCAGCGCCTCGAGCTGGGCAAACTCGTCGGCGCGCTGCTCGATCAGGTCGGCCAGCTTCCAGAGCATCTGCGCGCGTTGCGCGGGGGGAGTGTTGCGCCAGACGGAGGTATACGCCTGGCGGGCGGCGGCCACGGCGCGATCAATATCGGCGCTGTCGGCCTCGGCGACCTCGACCAGCGGTTCGCCGGTGCTGGGATTGAAGCTGGTAAACGTCTTGCCGCTGGCGGCGTCAACCCACTCGCCGCCAATAAGCAGGCGCTTGGGAGCGGCGAGGAACTGTTCTACGGCGGGCAGCAGCGGAGGCGTAGAAGTCGAAGCGGTGGTCATGATGGCAGCTCCTTTATCTGGCTGATGCGATCATCTGTATTCCTGTATTTTATACCACCGGAGACCAACCATGTATCGTCACATTTCATGCGCTGGGAATCCATTGACATTTGTCAATGGGTGTGATATGCTCTGGTTATGAACACACATACCGCACGTCACTCGCTGCCCGTTCGGCACAAAAATGACCCGAGTTACACTGCATCGGTTGCGCCGCGCCTGACACAGGGCGAGACACAGATGATCGTCTCGAAGCTTAGGGCAATTGCTGACCCAACCCGGCTTCGCATACTTGACTTGCTGGCCCAACAGGCAGAGCCGCTCTGTGTCTGTGACATCACCGGTCAGTTCGCGCAGAATCAGCCAACCATTAGCCATCATCTGAAGCTGTTGCGCGCTGCCAGGCTCATAGACTGCGAGAAACGCGGCATTTGGGCATTCTACTGGGCCACTGATGAGGGGAGGCAGAGTCTCGCAGCCATTGCGGCGTTCGCAAGCTAGGCGCTGCCAGACCTCTTTTTTTCTGCCATATATCGAAGACTGTCAATGTGTCTGAGGAGAACTTTGATGCAATCTTCATCTCTTTCGCGCCACTTCAGGCGAGATGATCTGCCCGTCGCTATCATCGGCGCCGGGCCAATCGGACTTGCCGCCGCCGCCCACCTCCTCCAGCGAGGTGAAACCCCGATTATCCTCGAAGCAGGAGCTACGGTTGGCGCGAATATCGCTAACTGGGGCCATGTCCGCTTTTTCTCGCCCTGGAAGTACAGCATAGACGCAGCAGCGCGTACATTGCTGGAGCCACAGGGGTGGATAGCTCCCGACCCCGAGACCTATCCAACAGGTCATGACCT